>CAXMLR010000206.1:0-8386 GCA_964194275.1 uncultured Solirubrobacterales bacterium | reverse complement strand
GTGCACAACTCGGCCTCCGAGGCGGCCAGCGCCTGCGCCAGCACCTCGTGGTTGGTGAACCCGCCCGTACCGAGGATCAGGCGCGAGCCCAGCGGACGGCCGGCGATCTGGAGTGTGTCCGTCGCCACCACTAGCCCCCTTGCACCGCGGATACGACCTCTACCGTGGCGCCCTCGTGCAAGCGGGTCTGCGACCAGGCCGTGCGAGGCACGACCTCGCCGGCTACGGCAACCGCGACGCCGCGGCCGTCGGCGATGTCCTGAAGTGCTGCCACCACACCCGCCACTGTGGCATTCGCCGGTACTTCGTGCTGAGTCCCGTTGAGCAGGATGATCATCGCGCGGCCTCGAGGGTGTGAGCGAACCGCGCGGGAGCGAAGCGGGAGAGGTCGAGGTCTGTCCGTCCATCCGGCAGATCGTCGGCGAGGAGCTGGCGCACCACGAGCTCGGCGGTGACCGGGGCCAGCAGAATGCCGTTGCGGTAGTGCCCCGTCGCCCAATGCAGCCCGCTCAGGGGCCCAGCCCCGATGATCGGCGCGTTGTCCGGGGTGCCGGGGCGAAAACCCGCGGACAGCTCATCGACCACGAGCTCGCTCACCCCGGGAAGCAGCTCAGATGCGTCCCTGAGAAGCGCGAACATCGCCCCCGCTGTGACCGTCTGATCAAATCCACGCTCCTCCATGGTCGCGCCGATGACATAACGGCCGTCGTCGCGGGGCACCACATATCCGCCCTCCATCCGCAGGACGTGACTGAGCAGGCCCGGACCAGCAGGGTCGTGCAAGCGCAGGATCTGACCCTTGACGGGACGGACCGGCATCCGCGCATGGACGGGCAGTCCGCCGAGCGCGCCGGACCACACCCCCGCCGCGACGATGACGTGCTCAGTCTCGATCAGCTCGCCGTCGGCCAGTCGGACGCCGCGCGCGCTGTCCTGCGCGCACACGACGTCGCTGACCACGGCTCCCTCGCGGATCGCCGCCCCGGCGCGGCGCGCGGCGTCGGCGAGGGCCGCGCACAGCGCTCGCGGGTCGATTACGTGGTCATCCGGAAACTCGAGCGCCATTCGGAGGGTCGGGGCGAGTGCCGGCTCGAGCCGCCGAGCCTCGCTGGGACGCAACCGCCGAGCCGCCAAGCCGAGCTCGCCGCGCAGCCCGAAGGCTCGTGTGAGTGCCTCCGCCTCGTCGGCGTCCCGCGCGGCGACGATCGTTCCGCAGCGCAGGTACCCGGGATCCAGCGGCGAGGCCTCGGCGAGCGCGGCCACGAAACCCGGATACGCGCGCGCCGCGCTGATTCCGAGCGCCAGCAGCGGCTGCTCAGACGGGTCGGCCTCGGAGATCGGCGCGAGCATGCCCGCGGCCACGCGTGAGGTACCGCCGCCCGGCACGCCTCGCTCGAGCACGGTGACCCGCAGGCCCCGAGCCGCCGCCCGCCAGGCCACAGCCAGGCCGATGACGCCGCCGCCCACAATCACGACGTCCGCTGATGCTCGATGTTCCTGATGCATGACGCTCCTCCCTGCCCGGCATTACCCGGATCAGGTCCAGACGGTCGGCGATCCACATCCGCCCTCTCAGCCCAAAAGTGAGGCTCCCGTTCCGATCCAATGCTAGCGCGGGTTCCTGGCACACTGGAGCTGTGAACACCCGTTCGGAGCGCCTCGCCGACGCACGGCTCTACCTCGTCTGCGATGAACCCGCGGACGCGTTCTTGGACGGCGTGCTCGGCGCGGGCGTGCAAGTCGTGCAGCTCCGCATGAAGGGCGCCTCCGACGAGCGGGTCCTGGAGGCCGCGAGCCGCGTGGCCAGAGCGTGCGATGCCCACGGCGCACTGTTCATCCTCAACGACCGTCCGGACCTGGCGGTGCTGGCGGGCGCCGACGGCGTTCACATAGGCCAGGAGGACGTGTCCGTGGCCGAGGCCCGTTCGCTGGTTGGCGAGCGCGCGATCGTGGGGCTCTCGACCCACAGCCCGGCGCAGGTGCAGGCCGCCGCTGAGCTGGGCGTCGACTACATCGGCGTCGGTCCGGTGCACGAGACCCCGACGAAGCCAGGACGGGCGGCCGTCGGGCTGGAGCTGGTCCGCTACGCCGCCGCGCACGCGCTGATGCCGTTCTTTGCCATCGGCGGGATCTCGCCGGCGACTGTTGCTGAGGTGCGCGCGGCGGGCGCGGGCCGGGTCGCCGTCGTCCGGGCGCTCACGGAGGCCCGCGACGCGCCGGCGCTGGCGCGGCAACTGCGCCGCGCCCTGGCGGTTGCGGAACGTCAGCCCACCGGAGCGGGCGTTGGGCCAGCGTAGCCGCAAGCGGGGGCGCCGCGGGCCACCAGCGTCGCCTCGCGCGGCGACGGCCACGCGGCCCGCGACTCGGGGAGCAGGCCAGGACGGAAGTCACCCCGCCACGCCGGCCAAGAAATCCAGCCGCTCCGAACAGCGAAATCAGGCGGTCCGCGCGTCGCTCACCCCGCTGGGGCAGGACGAGCGGCCGTGGCCGATCATCGTCGCCTCGGTGATCGCCGTGCTGGTCGGCGCAGGTGATCTGATTGACGTGATCGTCGGAGGCCGGATCACCTTCGGCCGGACCCACGCCGGCGTCGGAGGGGTCGTGCTGTTCTCGTTGCTGATGCTGATCTGCGCCGCGGGTATGTGGCGGCTGCGCTACTGGGCGGTGCTCGGCTTCCAGGCCATCCTCGCCGTCGTCGTGCTGCTGTTCTCGCTGTTACTGATCCGGGCCAGCAATCTGCTCGGCCTGCTCGTCGGGCTCGTTGTCGTGGGCGGCGGCGGGACGCTGTTCTACAAACTCGTGCGCGTCCTCAGCCGACTCCAGATGCCGAAGTACCCGGGCCGATAGCGCCGTCCGCGTCGGTTCAGCTAGGCTCAGATTCATGGCTGAATCCGCTTATGACTGCCTGGTGATCGGGTCGGGTCCGGGGGGCTACGTCGCCGCTATCCGCGCCGCTCAGCTCGGGATGAAAACCGCGGTGGTGGAAAAGGATCGCGTCGGCGGTCGGTGCCTGAACTACGCCTGCATCCCCGCCAAGGCGGTGTTGCGGGTAGCCGACATCCTCACCGAGGTGCGCGAAGCGGGCAACTTCGGCATCAAGGTCGGCGAGCCGGAGGTCGACTTCCCCGCGGTCTGCACCCGGCGCGAGAAGGTCGTCACGACGCTGACCGGTGGCGTGTCGGGCCTGTTCAAGAAGAACGGCATCGACGTCATCGAGGGCGAGGGTTCGCTGTCCGGTGAGGGCAAGGTGAGCGTCGGCGGTGACCAGATCAACGCCAAGACCATCGTGCTGGCGACCGGCTCGGTGAAGCGACCGATCCCCGATATGCAATTCGGCGGACGCGTGATCGGCACCGAGGAAGCGTGGGCTCTGGACGAACTGCCGAAGTCGATCGCGATCGTCGGCGCCGGCGCATCAGGCGCGGAGATCGCGTCAGCCTACGCTCGCCTGGGCGTGGAGGTACTACTGCTCGAGGCGCTCGAGCGGGTGCTGCCGACCGAGGATGCCGAGATCTCCAAAGCCGCCGAGCGCGGACTGAAAAAGCAGGGCATGACGATCCACACGGGCACGCTCGTGCAGAACGTTAAGTCCGGCGACGGGAGCGTCAAGTTCACCTATGGCGACGCGCCCGGCGAAGCGGAATGGCTCGTGATCGCCGCCGGTAGAGCGCCGGACGTCGGAGCGCTCGGACTGCAGGCGGCCGGGGTGACGCTGGCGGAGAACGGCTTGATCGAGGTGGATGGCGCAATGCGTACCAGCGTCGCGGGCATTTATGCCATCGGCGATGTCGTGCACGGACCGGCGTTGGCCCACAAGGCCTCGGACGAGGGGGTGATCGCGGTCGAGGACACCGCCGGCCTCGCCACCCACCCGATCGAATACATCGACATCCCTCGCGCCACGTTCTGCACCCCGAACGTCGCCAGCTTCGGCCTCACCGAGGCGCAGGCGCGCGAGCAGGGCTACGACGTAGTGGTGGGGAAGGTCCAATATGGAGCCGTCGGTGCCGGCACGGTTTACGGAGATCGCACCGGCGTGATCAAGATCGTCGGCGAGAAGAAGTACGGCGAGCTGCTCGGTGGGCACATCGCGGGCGCCAAGGCCACCGAGCTGATTCAGGAGCTGGTCAACGCGCGGAGCCTGGAGGGCGGCTATCCCGAAGTCGCGCGCATCATTCACGGCCACCCGACGTTGTCGGAGGGCGTGATGGAGGCGGCTCGGGCCGCCGACGGCTGGCTGATCCACGGCTGAGCGCGAAGGCGTCATGCCAGCGCCGGATCCAGACCAGCCGATCTTCTATTACGACATCGGCAGCCCGGAGTGCTACCTCGCCGCCGAGACGATCCTGGGGGCGTTGCCGGTCGTCCCAGAATGGCAGCCGATCCACGCTGCCGCGGTGGGCGAGGGTCACCCTGAGCCCAACCGAGACGAGATCGAGCGGCGCGCCGCGCAGCTGATGTTGCAACCGCTCCGCTGGCCGGCGGACTGGCCGCCGGATACACATGAGGCCAGCCTCGCCGCGACGTATGCCAAGCGCGTCGGCCGAGCAGTCGTGTTCTCCCTGGCCGCCTTCCGCCAGGAGTTCGCGGGCGGGCGCGACATCGGCGAGCAGAGCACTGTGCTGATCGCCGGAGCGGCGTGCGAGATGCATCCGACGGCGCTGATCAAGGGGATGGGGCTGCGCTCCACGGCTCACGCATTGGAACGCGCCAACCACCGCGCGCGCGGCGCCGGAGTTCGTTCGTTGCCGGCGATCGAGGTACGCGGCAGCGTGTTCGAGGGCGAGCTGGCGATCGAGCGAGCAGCTGCCGCATTGGACTCTCCGCCATGAGGGCCAACCGCCGGTTTCGCCTGCTCGTGTCCCGAGGACGGCTGCAACCCGCGTTTCTGGCCGACCCTGATCGTTTGGACCGGATCGAGATCGTCTCCGTGGACGACGGCGAGATGGTGCTGTTCTGGGAGCTCCCGGCTAAGGACGCCTCGCGGTTGCTGAAGGCGCTCCGGACCGACTTGGCGGGCATGGACGCCGAAGAATTTCTGGGCGTCTGGGAAGGTGCGGACAGCGGCCCGGCTTCGTCCTAGCTATGTTGCGCGCCATGGTCGACCCAGAGGCCGTCACACCCGTTCCGGGGGTCAAGGGTGAGGTTCGTCTGCTCGCGCCTCAGCGCTGGGAGCTGGGGGTCGCTCGGCGCAGCGCCGAGTCCCGGGCGATCGTGCCGGATCTCGAGATGGCGGTCGAAGTCGAAGTCGATCGCCTGCTCGCGCTCGAGTCCGAGCACGGCTGCGGCCTGACCGCGGCCCTGGTGCGGGCGTGCGCGCTCGCGTTGCGCGAGACGCCTCGTGCCAACGCGGCCTACCGTGACGGAAGCTTTGAGCTGTACTCGAGGATCAACATCGGGGTCCTGGTCGCCGACGACGACGCGTACGCGATTCCCACCGTCTTCGACGCTGACAGCAGGGAGCTGTCAGAGCTCGCCGCGGAGATCACGCGGGTTACCGAGCGAGCTCGCGCAGGAGAGGCGTCATCCCCGGACCTGTCGGGATCCACATTCACGCTGTGGGAGCTCGGCGCACTGGGGATCTCCCGCGCAACGCCGCTGGTCGTCCCACCACAGGCCGCCGCCGTCTCAGTCGGCGCGGTCAGGGAGGTGCCGCTGGTCCGAAATGCGGCCGTCGTCCCCGGACGCGCGGTCACGATTACCCTTGCCTGCGACCACAGGATTCTGTACGGCAGCCTGGCGGCGAGATTTCTGAATCGCATCAAGACGCTAATCGAGGAGGGGACGCTGTGACCGATACGCTCGAGCAGACCGCTCGACGGATTGCCGGGAAGGGCCGGGAGGCGCTGCTCGCGTGCCTGCGCCCAGCCTTCCGGGATGCAGCCGCCGCGCACTCCGCCATCCTGCAGCTCGACGACGAGCGGCTCGAGCAGATGGTTCTCCGCGCCGCGGACCGGGCCGACGGTCTGCAGTGGCGCCGGGCGCTGGCCGGCGTCGCCACCGAGGAGCTCGGGATCGGCCTCGGCGAGGCACTCAGCCATCCCGCTGTGGTCCGGGCCCAGGCGATCCTCGGGGCGCCCTCCTACGAGGAGAGCCTCGCCGCGCTCGCATCCGTTGAGGAGCACCCGGCGGCCCCTACGGGCCAAACCGAGCCGGCGGCCAAGGCGGACCAGCCGGACGATCAAGCGCCTGCCGAGGCGCAAGCACCCGGAACGGATGATGAGCAGCCGGCGGGGGATGAGGAAGCACCTCTGCCCGAGGACTCACAACCTGCGCCTGAGGACAAACAACCTCCGCCTGAGGACGACGAGCCATCCGCCGCGGACGAGGGCCCCGGAACCGCGGAGGCTCCAGCGCTCCAGCCGGTTCCCGACGACACCCGGCAGGTGATCCGCCTCGCTGCGGTGCATCTGGGAGGCATTGCCAACCTCGAGCCCGCCGAGCCGGGCGTTGAGCTGCGCTTGAGCGATGACGGGCTGGACATCGCCCGGGGCCCGGATGAGCTCCTCGGGCGCCTGCGCTGGCCGGAGATTCGCTCGCTGGATGTACCCCCGTCCCGAGGCTTACGCCGTCGCCGGCGGGGAGGCGGAGCCCACCTGGTGATCCGAACCCGCCACGGGGACGCGAGCTTTGAGATTCCGGACACAAGCGCGGAAGAACTGCAGGCTCAGCTCGACCCGCTGCGACGGCGGCACGCGGCGGGCTGACCCAAACGCCTACGCGCGCTCACGCTCGAGCACGCGGATGTCATGCGCCAGACCCTCTGGCGTCAGCTGGTCAGCGGCAAAGCCGATCCGCTCGATCCCGCGCTTGTCGATCAAGAGCACAAACGTGGAGTGATCGATCCGGCCGTGGACCGGTTGGATCGCATAGCCCCGCCAGACGCGACGCATGGCGTCGGGGGATCCGTTCAGAAACGCCAGGCGCTGAGTCATCTCGTGCCGGTTGAGGAACCGGCGACGGTTGGCGACGCTGTCCTCCTGCGGCGCCACGCTGATGCCGATCGCCGGGACGGCCGGGGTCGATGGAAGCGTGTTCAGGGCACCCTTGACCTGCTCCACCATAAACGGACAGGCGTCGTGGCAGAGCGAGTGGATGAAGGTCAGGACGACGACGTGGCCGCGATACCCGGACAGGGTGATCCGGTGACCGTTCTGATCGGTGAGGGAGAAATCGGCAGCGCGCAGGCCGGGGGGGAGCGTCGGTCCGTCGAACGCCGAGCGGGCAAGGGACGGACTCGGTCGCGAGCGATCGGCGACCAGGACCACGGCGATCGCGGCGAGCAGCGCGACGAGCACGAGCAGCAACGTCCGCTGCAGGGTCGGGCTCCTCATCGTCATCTCGGCAATTTTGGCATGCGCGGGCGTGGCGCCGACCCGGGGCGAGCGCCCCGCCGGCTCATCGCATCACGCCGGTGTGCCCGAGCGAATACCGGCCGGGCTGGGGATACACGCAGAGTCCATGCGGACCCAGCCCAACGGGAACTCGGCGGATCAGCTTCCCCGTGCGGGTGTTGATCGCATAGACGGCGGCGTCGTAGCGACCGGCCAGCCAGAGCACCCGGCCCGAGGCGGATACTCCTCCCATGTCCGGGCTACCGCCCGGGATCCTCCATGTGTTGCTCACGCGGCCGGTGCTGAAGCTGATCACGGAAATCGTGCCTGCGCCCCGATTGGAGACGTACAGACTGCGAGCATCGCGACTGGGATACAGCCCGTGAGCGCCGGTGCCCGTCTTGATGAATCCCCGTCGCCTGAAGGTGCTCGCGTCGAACGCCCAGACTCCGCCGAAGGTGAGGTCGGCCACGTAGAAGACACTGCCGTCGGGCGAGAGCTTCACATCCTGAGGCGACGAGGCCGCACGGATGGGCACTGTGCGGACGAGCCGCTCGCGGGCGACGTCGACGACGATCATCCGCGCCGCGAACTCGCAGCTCACGAACATGTACCGGCCATCAGCGGTGAAGTCGGCGTGGTTGACCCCAGCGCAGCCTGGAACGGTCAGCGAATGGTGCAGCTCCATCGTGTTGGCGTCTCGAAAATCGATCCGGCGCAGCTGTTCGGCCATCACCATCGCGTACCGGCCGTCGGGGCTGAAGTACATGTTGTACGGGTCGGCCACCGACACCGGACGCCCGGGACGCCCGCTGAGTGGGTTGATCGGAGTGAGGCTGTTGCCGAGGTCGTTGGTCACCCACAGCGTCCGCAGGTCGTAGGACGGTACGACGTGCTGCGGAAGCGTTCCCACGGGGAACTCACGCACGATCCGGTAGGTGGCGGGGTTGATCTCGTCGACCGTGTTGCTGGCGCTGTTGGGCACGTAGATCAGATTGCGGAAGGCCCGTGTGACCGGCGCCAGCGAGCCGGGTCGATCGGCTGCATAGACG
>CAXMLR010000205.1:0-8535 GCA_964194275.1 uncultured Solirubrobacterales bacterium | reverse complement strand
GCGGCGCCGTCGGGGGCGGGGATCGACCCGATCCCAGGCTTCACGATCGGTCGTGACGACATGGGCGTCGACGCCACCGCGCCGGTTGGCTCGCCGATCTACGCGCCGCTGGCCAGCCGAATGGTGGAGATCGTCCCCGGCTGGTACCTCGGCCAGCCGCTCCTGCTCTTCCAGTTCCTGCAGCCGCCCGCCGGTGCGCTCTCGCCCTACTGGTATGTGGCAGAGCAGATCACCCCCGCCTCGACCACGATTGGCACCGTCTTCCGGCCACGGCAGCCGGTGGCGCGGTTCGCGCCCAGCGGCACGGGAATCGAGATCGGCTGGGGGTCGCCCAACTCCAACGCCCGCACGCTCGCCGCGGTCACCGACCCCGGTGCCGCCAACCCGCCCCCCGGCGCCACCACCCCCTGGGGCGAGAGCTTCAAGCGCTTCTTCCACATCACATGACCGAGGAGCACATGAACCCCGATCCTGACCACGAGCGCACGCCGCCTGAGCGAGATCCCATGTCGGCGGGTGAGCTGCGTCGCTCAGACCTCTACGGGCCCCGGCTCAAGGATGGCCAGCTGCGCCCGCCCACGCCGTGGGGACGCCTGCTGGCATGGCTCGGCGAGGTGACTGCCAGCAAACCGGAGCGCGAGCGCCAAGAGCGCGAGCGCGAGCTCGCCCGGCTCACGCGGGGGCTGAGCAGCACCGCCCGCGTCGCGGTCCTCTCGCCGAAGGGCGGGGTGGGGAAGACCACCTGCACGCTGCTCGCCGGTGACGCGCTGGCCCGGTACGGGCGGCTGCGTTGCGTGGCGGTCGATGCCAACCCCGACTACGGGACGCTCGGCTCACTCGCCCCCGACCACCAGCGCTCACAGCGCTCGGTCGGCGACCTGCTCGAGCACGCCGACCAGCTCGGCTCGCCCGGTGAGCTGCGGCCGTTCGTCTCGGTGCTGGACTCGGGGCTGCACGTGGTGGCGGCGCCCGCGCGGGCGCAGGCGATGGCCGAGCTGAGCGACCAGCACTACCGGCGGCTGCTCGAGCTGCTGGAGCGCTTCTACGAGCTGATCCTGCTGGACCTCGGCACCGGGCTGGCCGATCCGCTGGCGCGTTTCGTGCTGCAGGTCGCAGACCAGGCGGTGGTCGTGTGCACGCCGGAGTGGGTGACCGCTGAGCGCGTGCTCGCCGCCCTGGATGACCTGCAAGCAAGCCCAGCCGCCGAGCACCTGACGCTCGTCCTAAACCAAGCCCCCGCCACGCAGGCGGTGGACCGCCAGGTGCTCGAGGCCGCGTTCCGCCGCCGGAACGTCGCCCGCCGGATAGCGATCCCCTACGACCAGCAGCTGCGGCGGATGCTCGACGCCGGCGCCTACCAGCCCGACCAGCTCCGCCAGCCCACCCGGCTGGCGGTGCTGGAGCTCGCCGTCGCCATCGCCGAGGAGCTGCGATGAGAGCCACGGAGCACGGGTCGCTTACGGCATCGCCAACGGCGTCGTCTATCGCGTCGCTTACGGCCCCCGGGTGTGCGATTCGGCGTCGCAAAACCCTGCTCGCGGAAGCCGCGGATATGCCGTGCCCGTCGGCGTTCTTCTCCACCTGGCGCGGTTCGAGAACTCTGGTCATGAAGGGATCCTGCTGTGAAGGGCGGTAAGGGTGCTCCGGCTGATCCGGTCGCGGTGGCGGCGCTCGCGGCGGTGGCAGTCGTCCTGGTCCTCCTGCACGGTGGGTCCTCCTGGCTGCGATCGCTGGGTCATTCCCTCTCCGCAGTGGTGAGCGACCCGGTGAGCATCGCGGTCGCGGTGCTGCTCGTCCTCCTTGCCGTCGCTCTGGTCATCCTTCGGGTTCTCCTCACCCGTCGCCTGCTCGCCGACCGGGTCGCTTTCGCGCTGGTTCCGTCCGAGGGTTTCGACCCCTCCCTGGAGGCGGTGCTCGCGTTCGCCGCGGGGCTCTCGCGGGTGAGACGGGCGCGGCTTGGCTGGCTGGCGCCCCGGGCGTGCGCGGTGCGGGTCCGGCTTCAGTCGCTGCCCGGAGGTCGCCTGCTCTACGTGCTCGAGGTCCCTCGCTCGTCACTGGGCGTGCTGCGCGCTGCGGTGGCCGCCTACGACGGGGTCGAGCTGCGCGAGGCGGCCACGCTCGAGGCGGCGGAGACCGAGCCTCGCGAGGAGAGGGAAGCGACGGTCCTGGAGGGGTCCGGTGCCTGAGGCGCGGGCGGAGCTGGTGCTCGCCCGACGCGCGAGCCTGCCGCTGGCCGACCGGGGCGTGCGGCCTGATCCGCTGGCTCCGGTCGCGCGGGTGTTTCAGTCGCTGCGCGATGACCTGGCTGACAGCGCCGTGGTCTGCGTCGATGTGCTGCCAGCTTCGCCCGGGCAGGCGCGGCGGCTTCGCAGGCGTCTGCTTCGCGAGACCCAGGCCCACGGCCGACCACAGCCGCGCGCTCAGCCTTCGCTGGCCGAGCTGCTTGGCGGCGAACGGCCGTCTCACTCATCCCGGCCGGACGCGGTCGAGCTGCTGGGGCGCCGCGAAGAAGCGGGCGCGCTGAAGCTCAAGCTCGCAGACCATGCGCCGCTGCTGCGGGTGCAGGTGCTGCTCAAGACCAGCTCGCGGGTGCCGGGGCGCCCCCAGGCGCTGCTGCACGCGCTGCTGTCCTGCTTCGACGGCTTTGCCGGCGAGAACCACTGGCGGGTGCGCGGCCTCGGCGTGCCGGGGATCGCGTTCGCTGGCGCCGACGCGCCGGGGCGGCGCCGGCGGTTCGACCGGCGCCTGCAGACGGGGCTGTTCTCAGCGCCGCGGCGCAACCTCCTCTCCGCCCGAGAGATCGCCGGCTTGCTCAAGCCGCCGAGCGTCCACTGCCCGGCTTCGAACGTGGTGCGCTTGAGCGGGGTGATCGCGCCGGCGCCGCCGACGCTTCTTACCTTCAACTCGGGGCGGGAGGATCTGCTGCCGCTCGGTCGGGTGGCGGGCGAGACCGGCGAGCGGGTAGTCGCGCTGCGCCTGGCGGACACGTTCTTCTCCTACACCGCGGGGCGCTCCAGGTATGGCAAGACCGAGATGGCGATCGGCCAGTTCGTGCACCTCGCCCGCTGCGGGCACGGCGGGCTGTTCCTGGACCCGCACGAGGACGCGATCGCCCGCATCAAGGCGTACCTCACCGACGACGGACTCAAGGATCGGGTGGTCGAGGTCAACCTAGCCGGGGCGGCCGCGCGGGAGCGCCAGCCCGGCTGGAACCTGTTCTCGATGGAGGGCCTGGGCGCCGAGCACGCCGAGGGCAGGGTCGAGGCGGTGGTCGACGCGTTCGCCTCGGCGCTTCGCTGGGATGAGCGAAACAACCGCGCGCTGACGCTGATCACGCAGGCCGCGCAGGCGCTGATCGAACTCGCGCTCGTGCTCCCCGCGCAGTGCGCGCCGACGCTGTTTCAAATCCCGACGCTGCTCTCCAACGAGGACTGGCGCACCGCCGTCCTGCCGCATGTGTCTGCCGCGACGCGGCAGTTCTTCACCGAGCGCTTCCTGAGGCTGCCGGCCGAGGCGGTCACGCCGGTCACCAACCTGATCGACCGCCTGCGGGCCTCCACCCCGGTGGCGGCGCTGCTGGGCTCAAGCCGCAGCTCCTACCGCATCCGCCAGGCGATGGACGAAGGGCATCTCGTACTCGCCTGCCCGGGCTCGGGCAGCTCCAAGGACCGGCTGGTCGCCAACTTCCTGGTCTACGACCTGCTGCACGCCGCGATCGGTCGTGCCGAGCTCCCGCCTGGTGAGCGGCGGCCGTTCTACGTCTTCCTGGACGAGGTGCAGACCTACGACGGCGCGTCCTCCGGGAACTTGGCGGCGCTGCTTGAGCAGACGGCCAAGTACGGCATCCGCGCGTTCTTGCTCAACCAGAACCCCGAGCGGCTCACGCAGGCCACGCTCAACGCGATCACCACCAACCGCTCGCACCTGATCGCCACGGTCCTCAATGCTCGCGCCGCCGGGCTGATCGCCCGCGAATGGGGCGGCCAGCCCGACGCAACCACGATCACCCGGCTTGCTCGTCATCACTTCATCGCCCAAGTCACCCACCGCTCCCAGACGCCGCCACCCTTCGAGGTCACCGGCGTCCTGGTCGAAGAGCTCTACCCAGAGGCGCGCCACCCCGACCAGCTCGCGCAACTGGAGGCGGCGATCGATCACACCATCAAGCGCAAGCCCACAGCGCAGACGCTGGCCCGGCTCGACGCGCTGGACCGGACGATCCTCGCGCAGCTCAAGAAGCTCCGCCGCCAGCCCGGCGACGGAAATGTGGACGAGGATGCGATTCCGGACGCGCTGCCCGAGAGGCCGACGGCATGACCGCCACCGCAACGAGCCTCTCGATCGTTGAGGTAGATGCCCTGGAGTGCCTCTACCAGCACCGGCTGCTCTCCACCAGCCAGCTGCACGAGATGCTCACGCCGGCACACGCGCTGCGGCGAACCCAGCGGCGCCTCGCCCATCTCGCCGACCGCGGTCTCGCCAGCTACGTCTCGCACCGCGGCCAGCGCCACCGCCCCAGCCACGTCTGGCACCTGACCGAGGCCGGCGCCGAGATCGTCGAAGCGCTGCCAGCTCGCGCGGAGGCCCGCCGCAAGCTGATCAGCGCAGAGCAGGCCGCCGGGGCGCTGCAGCACCACACCCTGGCGGTCAACGACGCCGGCCTCGCGTTCCTGCGGTCGGCCCGCCAGCGCGGCGATGAGGAGTTCACCTGGCGCTGCTGGCGCCACGAGCTCGCGCACCCGCTCGCCGCCGGCCCACCGCGCAGCCGCCCCGTGCTGATCCCCGACGCCGTCATCAGCTACCCGCTCACCCACCCAGACGCCCGCATCACCCTGCACCACCAATTCCTCGAGCTCGACCGCGCGACGATCCCCGTCGACCAGCTCGCACACAAGCTCGCCCGCTTCGCCCAGCTCTACCACCACACGATCCCTCCCACGGTGCCCGGCGGCGAGCCACGCCCGGCCTGGAGTGACCGCTACCCCCGCTTCCCTCAGGTGCTCGTGCTATTCGCCGCCCGCCCACGGGACGCGCTCGAGCGCCGGCTGCGCACCGTCCTTGCGCTATGCCGCCGGCATCCCGACCTGCGCGAGACACCCGAGGTGCAGATCTCGCTCGGCCTGCTCGAGGATCTCATCAACGACAGCCCGTGGGCGCCAATCGTGCTGCCCGCCGCCAAGCCCGACCACTGGACCAACTGGCTCGGTATGGAAGCGCCGCCACACGCCGCCCATGAGGCGCAGTCGTAGCGGTGGCCGACCACAGGCCAGAAACCGCCCCACAAGCGCCCACAACGCGCGACACGGCCTGGACCGTTCGCCAAGGCGACTGCCTCAAGCTGCTCCCGCAGCTTCCGCAGGCGAGCGTGGACGCGGTCATCTGCGACCCGCCCTACGGCATCGACTTCCAGGGCGAGAAATGGGATGGGCAGGCGATCCGCCGCAGCGCGAGCGCCCGCGCCGGCCACAAGCTCTCAAACGGCGAGGCCTTCCAGGTGTGGGCGACCGAATGGGCGGCCGAGTGCGCCCGCGTGCTCAAGCCAGGCGCGCACCTCGTGGCCTTCGGCGCTCCCCGCACGGCGCACCGGTTGGCCAGCGCGCTCGAAGACGCCGGGCTCGAGCTGCGTGACACGCTGATGTGGCTCTATGGCCAAGGCCTGCCGAAGTCGCGTCGCCTCGCCGGCGGCCAAGGCACGGCGCTCAAACCCGCCTACGAGCCGATCCTCCTGGCCCGAAAGCCACCGGACGGAAGCATCGAGCACAACCACCGCCAGCACGGCACCGGCACCCTCAATACCGCTGCCTGCGCCGTCGCAGAGGGTGGATCGTCGCTTGCACGCTGGCCGGCGAACGTCCTGCTCGGCCACCACCCCGACTGCAGCCCAGGACGCTGTACGCCCGACTGCCCGCTCCGCCTCGTGGACCGCGGCGCCGCCCATACCCGCACCGGCACGCGGCTGGCGCCGGTCAGCCGCCTGTTCTACTGCCCGAAAGCGAGCCGCACTGAGCGCGAAGCCGGATGTGAGCACCTCCCGCGCCAGCGGCTCGACCTCTTCCCCAACGCCACCGGCAAGAGCCCATCGCCTCCCGAGGCCGCCAACTGCCACCCCACGGTCAAGCCGCTGGCGCTGATGCGCTGGCTCATCCGGCTCATCACCCCGCCCGGCGGGCTGGTGCTCGACCCCTTCTGCGGATCCGGAAGCACCGGCGCCGCCGCCGTGCTCGAGCGCCGCCGCTTCCTCGGCATCGAACTCGACCGCAGGTACCACGCCATCGCCCACGCCCGCATCAGCCACTGGGCCGCCCACGCGACGACGAATGCGCCTGAAGCGGCGGACACGCCGGAGCTCGAAGATGGCGACGAGGCACACTTCAGCAGCGACGAGCCAGAGGGTAACCGCCCATCATCAGCAGGGCCCGAACACGAAGCGGATTGTTCCGTTCGATCGATGAACGTTGCGCTTGATCCCGACACCGTTGAGTCGATCGCTCGGCGCGTCTCCGAGCTGCTGCGCCCCGAGATCTCTAATGCGCCGGCGCGTCTGGCGGACGCCGCGGCAGTTGCGCGGATGCTGGGCGTGGACCGGGACTGGGTCTATGCCCACGCTCGCGAGCTGGGCGGGATCCGCCTCGGCGGCGCACGCGGCCGCCTGCGCTTTGACCTTCGCCGCGTCGAGGGGCGATTCGCCGGCGCGGAGGCGGCCAGAGCTGCCCCCTCGCCGCGGCGACGTCCTCCTCTCAGGGCGCCCTCCGCCGAGGTTGAGCTGCTGCCGTACGCAGAGGTAAGCTCGACACCACGACAAAGTGGCCGGGCGGCGCGCCAACGCCCCCGGCCTTGACACCGGGAGGACTGGTCCCGATGCGCGCATACCGTACCCCTCACCAGCTGCAGGACGCCTGATGGCCCGTCCGACCGGCGGCTCCTTCGGCACCCGCCAGCTCGCCGACGGAACGCGCGCCTTCCGGCTGCGCTTCCTCGCCTACGGCCGGCGCGAGATCGTCGTGCTCCATGAGCGCGCGGGTTGTGCGTGCGGCTGCGGCGGCGGCTGGAACGAGCGCGCCGCCCGCACGGAGCTGGGCAACATCGTCGCGCGCGTCCGCGCCGGCGTCTGGCAGCCCGCCGACCCGCCGCCCCCGACCGCCGGCGCTTCGGCGTCCCCCGGCGTGCCCAGCTTCCACGAGTACGCCTCGCTGTGGCTGCAGGCCAAGATCGACGGCGTCCTCGGCGACAGGCCGATCGACGCCAACACCCAGGCCGACTACCGCTGGCGCCTCACCAGGCACCTGCTTCCGTTCTTCGCCAGCTACCGGCTCGACGCGATCGACCGGCAGCTGTGCCTGGCCTTCAAGAGCCACAAGCTCCGGGAGGCGGCCGAGCTGCGCGAGGCGATCGCCGCCGGCGCCGACCTGCGCGACCAGCGCGGCCGCCGGCTGGTGCCGCTGTCGGCCTCCTCGGTGCGCAAGCTCATCGACCTGCTCGGCGCGATCCTCGACGACGCCATCGAAGACGAGCACATCGACCGCAACCCCGCCCGCGTCAAGCGCATGCGCGTGCGCGTACCGAAGCCCGCCCGCACCTTCCTGGAGATGGACGAGCTGGCCGCGCTCATCGACGCCGCCGCCGACCAGGACGGACCGCTGCGTCCAGCGCGTCCCGGCGCCGCGGCCGGCGCGACCCAGGCGCAGGTCGCCCGGCTCGTCAACGCGGGCCGGCGCCCTGCGCAGATCGCCGCCGAGCTCGGCCTGGCGCGCTCGACGGTGACCTTCCACCTCAAGCGCCTGGACGCCGCCGCCTCCCCCTACGTGGGGCGCCGGGCGGTGGTCGAGATCCTGGGGCGCTCCGGCGTGCGCGCCAGCGAGCTGTGCGACCTGCGCATCGGCCACGTGCGCCTGCACGACCCCGACGGCTCGCGGTTTCGCATCCCCGACGCCAAGACCGAGGCGGGCATCCGCGAGGTGCAGATGACCCCCGACCTCGTCGAGACCGTGATCGAGCACCTCGACCGCTTGCGACGGCTGGGCGTGCCGACCGGACCCGACGCCTACCTGGTGCCCAACCTTCGCGGTGGGCGGATGGACCGCCAGCGCGTGGGCCAGATCGTCGCCGAGGCCGCCGAGGCGGCCAGGGCCAAGCTCACCGCCCGCGGGCTGCCGCCGCTGCCGCGCACGACCCCGCACACGCTGCGGCGCACCTACATCTCGATCGCGCTGCTGGCCAACAACTTCGACGTCAAGTGGGTCATGAGCCAGGTCGGCCACGCCGACTCCAAGATGACCCTCGACGTCTACGCCCAGCTCGAGCAGCGCGCCGAGCGCCACCACGGCACCAGCTTCGACCGGCTCGTGCGGCGCGCCCGCGAGCAGCTCCACGGCGACCTCACCGGGCCCGCGGAGGCCGGGGTTTTGGTACCGAAAAGGTACCGGCCCCCGGAAACGCCCCTCGGGAACCCGGTGCATCGCTCGCCGGAACCGGCCGGAAACCCGCCGGATAGCAGGGAAGAAGGGGAGATGGCGAGACCCGGACTCGAACCGGGGA
>CAXMLR010000204.1:0-7876 GCA_964194275.1 uncultured Solirubrobacterales bacterium | reverse complement strand
GCTATCTGCCGGTGCGCTCGCGGTGCTTGCACCCTGGCCAGCAGCATGGCCGACGTTGGCCTTCCTCCAGCTCCTCTTGGGTCCGCCGGATGCGGCGCTTTCGGGTGGTCTCCTGCTTGGCATCCTCCACCCAGCAGATGAACTCGTTGCGGGCCAAGGGCGTGATGTCATTCCAGGCATCAAGTGCCGACGCGTTGGCGGTCAGTGCCTTACGCAGGTCCGCGGGAAGTTTATGCACCACTCCCCCGGGCACTCTCTCGCTGATCACCGGGCCATCGTAGTGGGTCGGGGGCAAGCTCGGTCACCATGCGGCTGCGACGCCCTTCCGCCCTGACGATGCCGACGAGAGGCGCCTCGTTCGCGGGGCCAGCGGGGATCCGACGAAGCCGGGCCGGCCGGTCTGCTCGGGTCAGCAAATGCGGTATACAGCCCGATGTGGCGCGTCTCGTCGATCGGTCCCGTGACCGCGCGTTTACATTTGCCTGCGCGGCTGCCGGGGTTGGAGTTCTGTATGCACTGGTCAGCGCCTACTGGGCGGCTGGTGGGACCGCGCTGGGGGACACCATCGGCGGCAGCCTTGAGCACACCGCGCGAGCCGGGGGGTTGGCGGTTACGGCAACGCTGTGGATCGTCGCCGCGCTGAAACTCTTCGGGGCTTGGCTACCGATCGCAGTGGTCGCTAACGCCAACCAGCCGTCCGGGCGGGCACGGCGACGGCTTGCGCAGATCGAAGCCGCACTGCTGACGGGCTACGGGCTGGTGCTCACCTCAGTCGGGCTCCTGGTCCAAGCCGGGGTGATCCATCGCAGCGCTCACGCCGATCAGAAAGCCCTCGCCTGGCACGCGTTTTTCTGGGACCCATGGTTTTTGCTCTGGGGCCTACTAATCATTGCTGCACTACGACAGCGGCGCACCGTGCCCGGAACTTCGCGGTCGACCCGGGCAACCTAACCATCGCGCAGAGCGCAGGCCAGCCCACCAGCGCATCGTGGGGCGTCCGGCACCGCTGTGATCACAAAGCGTACGACCGGCGGCAAGCATCATCCAGAGCGCTGGCAGCGTGCACCACGTGGTCGGCCTGCTGCGATCGATGACTGCGCCGATCAAGGCATGACCGGCGCGTTGTGCCCAGCCGGCCGGGTGCCGTAGCCATTTCATCGCCCGCTATGGGATCGGCTTTGGGCGAGGAGGACACCGTCGGATCGGCCCCACCTCTATGAGCCTTCAAACTGCCGGGGCCCTTCCAATTGAGCGGGTTGGATTCGCTACACGACAGCTGGGTCGTCCGGCGCGAGTTGTGGGTGGCGCGGCGTTCTTGATGCTGAGTTCCGAGATCCGGGTGCCTCGAACCTGTAGTCATGAAGGGGAAAGCGGTGGCTTCGCCACATCGTCTCGATCGTTGGGGATGGGCGCAGGGGCACGTCGCCGTGCGGGTCGAAGTAGTAGGAATTGGCCAGCAAGCAGCTCGGCTGCCAGAAGACCTGGCGACCGCGCTTGCGCAGCATCTCGGCGAAATACCTGTCGTTCGCCTCAGGTCTGACCTCGACCGTCGCCGCGCCGACGGAGCGGGCGTGCTGGAGACAACGAATGATGTGTCGAGCCTGAGTCTCGATGAGGTTGAAGTACGACGAGCCGTTGTATCCGTAAGGGCCGAACATCGTGAAGTAGTTCGGGAACCCCGGCACGCTCACGCCTTCGTAGGCCTGGTAGCGATGCTCGTTCCACCACCGCTCGAGGTCCGTCCCATCACGGCCCACCACCGGATACTTGGGAAAGTTCCCCGGGTCGAAGACCTTGAAGCCCGTGGCGAAGACGAGCGCGTCCACCGTGTGCTCGGTGCCGCCGCGTGTCAGGACGCCAGTGGCAGTGATTCGCTCGATCGGGTCAGTCTCCAGCGTGACGTTGTGCCGGTTGAACGTCGCGAGGTACCCGTTGTGGAAACTCGGCCGCTTACAGCCCATGGCGTAGGCCGGCGTGAGCTTCGCCTGTAAACCGGGGTCGCGGACCTCCTTGCGCAGATAGGCGCGAGCCGCCGACTCGAAGACCGTCGCCAGCGGCAGCGTGCCGTGATAATGGGCGGCAAGGGGAAAGGCCAGTTCCACCAGCCCTTGGCTGAGCAGCCGGGCCGCGGCCATGCCGCCAGGTACTCGGCCGAGGAGCCACCGCATAGCCCGAGGCAGGGGTGGGTCGACCTTGGGAAGGCACCAGATCGGCGTCCGCTGAAACACGGTGAGCTGCCTCGCCTCCGGTGCCACCGCAGGGATCAGCTGTACGGCGGAGGCTCCTGTGCCGATCACCGCTACCCGCTTGCCCCGGAGACTCTGGCCCGAGTCCCAACGCGCTGTGTGGAGCGCGATGCCCTCGAACGTCTCGACGCCGTCGATGTCGGGGCGTTTCGGCTGGGTCAGGACGCCGGTGGCGTCGATGACGTGGCGAGCAGCGAGCCGGTCGCCGGTGTGCATCTCGAGTCTCCAGACCTGCGAACGCTCGTCGAACCTCGCGGCAATGATCCGGGTCCCGAAGCGAACTCGGTCCTGTAACCGAAAACGTCCGGCGCAGTATTCGGCGTAGGCGCGTAGCTCCTCGCCCGGCGCGTAGACGCGAGACCAGGTCGGGCGTTTTGCGAAGGAGAACTGATAGCTGAACGACGGAATGTCGACAGCCACCCCGGGGTACCGATTCCAATACCAAGTCCCGCCAAATCCGGTGCCCTCCTCGACGATCAGATAGTCCGAGAGACCTGCACGGTCGAGGCCGATCGCGACGCCGATTCCCGAGAACCCGCCGCCGATGATCACAACGTCATGGTCAATCTCGACGCTCGTCTTGGCGCCCATGGCCGGCAATCCTATGGACCTTCCAGGATGCGCGGAGGCTCGCCAGCTCATGACCAGAGTCAGCTGCTCCGATGAGAGGAGCTCGAGGAATCTCGCAGTGGCCAGCGCGGTTTGCTTGGCTCCGTGACGTACCGCACACCAACCCTGGTTGAGCCGCAGTTTGGCTCTGCTACCGTGGCCAGCGCCTTGTAACCGCCGAATTTCCGGCCGCTCTTTCCTGACTGCGCGGCGGAGAACGGGGGACCCAGCCGGGGGCATCCGCTTCCCTGGGGCTAATCGCCGCATCTGTGGCGTAGCGCAGCTTTCTCGCGCGAGCCCGTCAGCTAACCCCGTAGGCACGAGAAAGAAGGAGACTCCATGCCCTCGAGGACATGGCGGCAATTGCCGCGCTCAATGAACCAGCGCCGAAGCACGCGGATGGCCCGAGGCCTGGCGTCGGTCGCCGCCTCCGCAGGCCTATTCGTTGCGGCCGCTCCCGCCGGCGCCCAGACGCCAGCGCTGCTCCCACTGCTGAATCAGGGCAGCACCGGTAACGCCGTTTCACGGTTGCAACGAGCGCTGCACATCAACGTGAGCGGCCGTTTCGGTCCCGCTACCGAGCGCGCGGTGATCGCGTTCCAGCGCAGTGACGCGCTTTCGGTGGATGGGATTGTCGGACCGCAGACCTGAAATGCGTTGTATGGCATCAAGCCGCCGTCCACGACATCGACCTCGTCCCCAACGTCTGGCTCCTCCGGCACCGGCGGATACACGATTCCGGCCGCAATCGTTCAGTGCGAGTCGGGCGGTAACTACTCAGCGGTGAACCCGCAGAGCGGCGCCGGCGGCGCATATCAGATTGTGCCCTCTACGTGGGCGGCCTACGGCGGGCATGGTCTGCCGCAAAACGCTCCGAAGGCCGAACAGGATCGGATCGCCGCTCAGATCTACGCCCGCCAGGGTCGCTCGGCCTGGGCCTGTTGAGCCATTTGCGGGCGACGGAGCTCCGGCGTACCCTGGTCTCACGATGACCAGGGCGCCCGTTCCGCCGTTTGACGAGCCGAGCGCTCGGCAGAAAGTGCAGGCCGCGGAGGATGCGTGGAACACACGCGATCCCGAGCGCGTCGTGGGCGCGTACACGCCAGACACCGTATGGCGCAACCGCTCCGAGTTTCTAAGCGGTCGCGCACAAGTGGTCGAGTTTCTGACCCGCAAGTGGCAGCGCGAGCACGAGTACGCCCTGCGCAAGAGCCTGTGGGCCTTCACCGCCGACCGGATCGCCGTGCGCTTTCAGTACGAATGGCATGACGACGCCGGGCAGTGGTGGCGTAGCTACGGCAACGAGAACTGGGAGTTCGACCCGGACGGTTACATGCGCCGGCGCGAGGCCAGCATCAACGACGTCCCCCTCGGCTCCGGGGATCGCTCGATCTTCGGTCCAAGGCCGGCTGAGGAGCGAGGCGCCGACTTGCCGCTCCGCTAGCGCTCGCGGTCGATTCTGATTGACTTAGCCCATGGGCCGCTTCGACGTCCGGGGGAAGGTCGCGCTCGTCACGGGTGGTGCCCGTGGAATCGGCTTCGGGACCGCTCAGGCGTTGGCCAAGCGCGGAGCGGTGTTGGTGATCGTCGATCTCGACCAGGCCGCCGCCGAGAGCGCCGCCGCGCAACTCCCCGGGAACGCGCTTGGACTTAGCGCCGACGTCACTGACCGTGGCGCCATGCAACGCGTCATCGCCACCGTCGCCGAACAGCGTGGAGGCGTTGACGTGGTGATCGCTAACGCGGGCATCGCTTCGCGCGCCGCGACCGTGCGCGCGATGAATGGAGAGGCCTTCGATCGAGTGCTCGCGGTCAATCTCGGCGGCGTCTACAACACGGTCATCACGGCGTTGCCGCAGATTGCCGAGCGCCGCGGGCACATCGTCGTCACCTCCTCGGTCTACGCGTTCATCAACGGCCTCGGTGCGGCGCCGTACGCGATGGCCAAGGCCGGCGTCGAGCAGCTCGGGCGGGCGCTGCGCGTCGAGCTGGTCCCGCATGGCGCCGGGGCGAGCGTCGCATATTTCGGCTTCATCGACACGGAGATGGTCCGCCGGGCGATAGACGGGGATCCGCTCGCCGACCGGATGAAGGAGACGCTGCCGAAGACTCTGCGCAAGCGCCTGTCGCCGGCCCAGGCGGGCGAGGCGGTGGCCCGCGGCATCGAGAAGCGGGCGCCTCGAATCATCGCGCCCAGGCGGTGGGCAGCCTTCAGCGTCCTGCGCGGGATCGTCAATCCTGCGTTCGATAACTACATGGTCAAGAACGCGGACACCCAGGCGATTGTCAGCGACCTCGACGGGCGCGGAAACCAAGAGCAGCCACTGACGGCATAAAGCGCAGCGAGCGCCGCGCGCGGGGCGCCTCGCGCGCGGCGGTCGTCTCGGCTACATGTCCGCGGGGGGCGAAGGTACTCGCGGCTCGACTCCGCCATCGCGATCCGCTTGCGCGCGCCGGGCGGCCTCTCGCATCTCGAACATCTCCGTGGCCCAATCCCCGAGCTCCCGTGTCACCTCACGACCAGCGCCGGCAACGATCGCGGCGATCTGGCCGACGTGACTGAAAGCGCTCTCGACGGCGACTTGGACGGTGTCCTTGCGGATCTCCAACTTCTCAAGCACGCCCGGATTGTTTCAAGACCGATCGATTCAGGCGTGGCGGGCAGTTTCGTCCATGGACACGCCAGGCGAGCTGAGTGCGTCCGCGTCGTACTCGACGGGACGCTCTGACGGTCTTCACCTGCCGCCGACCTACAATTTCACCGCACGCCCCCATGGTCTAGCGGTTAGGACGCCTGCCTTTCACGCAGGAGATCGCCGGTTCGAATCCGGCTGGGGGTACTACTACTAAAGGAGTCCCTGGTAACCTCGATAATCGTCCGCCTCCAGATCGCCACGTGCGGCTAGTGGAAGCAGATGGGTACCACCAGTGGGTACCAAACGCCGCGATAATGCCGAGACCGGAACAACCGCGCCGAACTGCTGGGCCGCTGGAGCGAGCTGCCCCAGGGTCCGCTGGTCGGGGCCCCAGCGCCCCGGCGATCGGCTTCCGACGAAACGCCCTCCCCCTCTCGGCAAAAGCGAGGCGTCCCATTACGGTGATTGGGGGCGGCTCAGACCACGTACCCAGGGGCGGCGCTTACATCACCTAAATGCTGGCAAACGACAGGCTCGGAACCTTCGAGTCAGCCGGCGCCTTACGCAGGTAGAACACCCATGTCATGCCGGCGAAGACGACGTAGGCCGCGAGGAACGCCCACAGCGCCGGGATCGACCAGCCCTGGTGGGCGTGCGCGATCGCTGCCTTCTTCAGCGCCAGCAGGTGCTTGTCGTGGATCGCCTTGGTCGCGTTGCTCATCAGCACGACGGTCGAGAGGCTCGCCTGGCGGAACACCACCTGGATCAGGAAGCCGCCGAACGCCCCGACCGCACCGGCGATCCCGATCACCGCGGCGGCCTGTCGCTTGAACATTCCTCGGGCGTCGATCCCCTTCTCCTTCGACGCGTTCTCCCCGAGCGCGGCGAAGATGCTCGGGATCATCCGGTAGGTCGAGCCGTTGCCGACCCCGGACAGCGCGAAGATGAACATGAACGAGGTGAAGAACAGCGTGAAGCTGTGGCCGTCTACGCCGGCGATCGCCAGCAGCGTGAACGCTGCCATCCCGAGGAACACTGCGAGCGTGACCTTCGCGCCGCCGATCTTGTCGGACAGCATGCCGCCCAGCGGCCGGGCCAGCGAACCGATCAGCGCGCCGATGAACGCCAGTCCGGCGAGGTAGTTGGCGATGAAAGCGTGGTGTGCCAGGAACTCAGGGAACGTGTTCTTGATCACCAGCGGCAGGGCGAACGAGTAGCCGATGAACGACCCGAAGGTGCCGATGTAGAGGATCGACATGACCCAGGTCTGATGGTTCTTCACCGCCTGGCCGTACGCCTCGGTGTCGGTCTTGGCCTCGGTCAGGCTGTCCATGTAGAACCACGCGCACAGCGCGGCGGCGACGATGAACGGGATCCAGATCAGGCCGGCGTAGGCCAGGTGGACGTGGTGGATCGGCAGCTTGATCGCGGCCGCGGGAACGCCGACGATGATGATGAGGGGGACCAGCAGCTGGGTGACCGCCACGCCGAGGTTGCCGCCGGCGGCATTCAGCCCCAGCGCAGTTCCCTTCTTGCCTTCCGGGTAGAAGAACGAGATGTTCGCCATCGAGGAGGAGAAATTGCCGCCGCCGACGCCGGCAGTCGCCGCGCATAGCATTAGGGTCAGCATCTGGGTGCTGTGCGACTGGCTGTGCAGCCACCCGCTCGGGACGACGACCGCCAGCAGCAGCGCGGGGATCAGCAGCAGTGATGCGCTGATCACCGTCCACAGCCTGCCGCCGAACTTGGCGATCGCGAACGTGTACGGGATCCGCAGCGCCGAGCCGATCAGGTTCGGGATTGCGGTCAGCCAGAACTGTTCCGGCAGGGTCAGGGGGATGCCGATGTTGGAGAGGTTGATCACGATCACCGTCCAGAGCACCCAGATCGAGAAGCCGACGTGCTCGGCGAAGATCGAGAAGATCAGGTTCTTGCGGGCGATCGCCTTCCCCTTGCTCTCCCAGAACTGCTCGTTGTCGGGCTCCCAGCTGTCGATCCACACGGCGTAGCGCCTCCTTTGTTTGGTTAGCGCCATCCCGCCCATTTGGGGCGGGGTGGCGCGCCTCGCTGTCCAGACGACAAGCTAGAACTGGGTGGTGTCAGCTCGGTGTCCCGACTGTTGCCGGCTGATGACGAGCTTTTCCGGCCGGCGTCCGGTCTGTTACCGGCAGATGAACTGGGCCCCCTGGTTCTACACACGGCGCTGCTGGGTGGGGGATCTCAGGCCGTGTGGATATACAGGGATGGCCGCGGCGCGCCTACGATCGAGCGGCGATGGCCGTCCCGGGAACCGACAACCGCGACTACGTGATGCGGGTCGCCAAGCAGCGCTCGGTTCGCTACGTTCGGATCTGGTTCGTCGACGTGCTGGGGCTGCTCAAGAGC
>CAXMLR010000203.1:0-3334 GCA_964194275.1 uncultured Solirubrobacterales bacterium | reverse complement strand
GTACATGTCCTGTGCGACGACGTACCCGCGGCCGCGGAGCAGGGCCAGCACCCTGGCGGCCTGGACGAGGCCGATCGGCCCGCGGGGGCTGGCCCCGAATTCGATCATCCCCCTCAGCTCACCGAGTCCGACGCGGTCGGGATGCCGCGTCGCATCAGCCAGAGCTACCGCGTATCCGATCACCTCACGGTCGACGAGCACCGTCTGGGCCGCGGCGGCGTGATGGCGCAGGTCCTCGAGCTGCAGGCACTCACGCACCGTGACGGGCGGCGCGAGACTTCGTCCGACGACGGCCGCTTCCTCGCCGACGCTCGGATAGTCGACGAGGATTTTCATCAGGAAGCGATCGACCTGGGCCTCGGGAAGTGGATAGGTCCCCTCGGACTCGATCGGGTTCTGGGTGGCCATGACGATGAACGGCAGCGGGACCGGATACGTAGTTCCACCGATCGTCACCTGCTGCTCCTGCATCACCTCCAGCAGCGCCGACTGGACCTTCGCGGGAGCTCGGTTGATCTCATCGGCGAGCAGGAAGTTGCTGAACACTGGGCCGAGTTCCGTGTTGAAACCGCCGGTATCCGGCCGGTACACGCGGGTGCCGATGAGATCCGCGGGAACGAGGTCAGGCGTGAACTGAATGCGGCTGTAGGACCCGCCCAGTACGGAGGCCAACGTCTTCACGGTCAATGTCTTCGCCAAGCCGGGCACGCCCTCCAGCAGAACGTGCCCGCCCGCCAGCAGGCTGACGAGCAGCCGCTCGAGCATCGCGTCCTGCCCGACGATCACCCGCTTGAGCTCGTACAAAGCCTCCTGCAGGGCAGCTCTGGCCTGTGTCCGGGACTCGGTGGTCGCGTCAGGGTCGTTCATCTCGTTCTCCTTGATCTGGGCTCTGTTGGCCCGGCCAGCGCGAGCCCACTAGACGAGCCGTCCGAACCAGAGCAGGGACAGGGCGCTACCCAGGAGCAGCAGGACCAGCCCTCCCCCGGCGAAGCTCGCGCTGATCTCACGTTTGGCCTGTTTGTGCCCGAGCTGCGCCGCCAGATGCGTGTAGACCCCGCTCAGGCCCCTCGCGTCTTCCGCGGTGAACGCACGACCTCCGGACTGGCGGGCGATTTGCTCGAGCTCCTGGGAGCTCAACGGCACCGGGACGGTGACCGTCTTGGCTCCATGGTGCACGGGGATCGTCCCGCGCTGGGTGCCGAGCGCGACGGTGTAGATTGGGATGTGCTGTGAAGCCGCCTGGCGGGCCGCCGAGAGCGGGTCAGCGCCCATCGTTGAGGTGCCATCTGAAAGCAGCACGATCGCCCCGGGTGGGCGCTTCCCGCTCGGTGTGCGCAGACGCGTGAGCACCCCGGCGGCGGTGTTGATCGCATCTCCGATCGCCGTGTGCCCGGCTGGGCGCAGCTGCCCCAGCGCCGATCGGGCCAGCGAGTGGTCGGTGGTGGGCGACTGCAGCAGAAGCGGTTTCTGGTTGAACTCGATCAGGCCGATGCGGATCGCCGCCGGAACGCCGGCGATGAACTTACCGGCCGCACGTTCGGCGGCCCCCAGCCGTGAGGGCGCAACATCGGTTGACGCCATCGAGCTGCTGACATCGTCGACGAGCATCACCGCCCCGTCGCTCACCGGCACGGCCACACTGCGCTGCGGGCGCGCCGCGGCCACGATCAGCACCGCCAGCGCCAGCGCAAACGCCAGCATCGGCGCATGACGGCGCCAGCCCGGCGAGCCCGGCGCCACAGACGAGATCAGCGGCTTCGCCACGAATGCCGCGGCCGCACGCACGCGGCGACGCTGCTGGCCGAGGTACCAGCGAAGCACCAACGGAATGGCCAGCAGCGCCAGCAGAACCAGCGGCGCGGCGAAGCTCATGGGAAGGATGATGGACGGCTGGTCAACTTGACTCGCGCCGTGGAGGTCGCGGAGCCGCGAACGAGCTGAAGCTCGATCGAATCACCGGCCCTGAGCGCGGCCACCGCTTCGGTGACGTCGATCGGCGCGCCGACGGGGCGGCTCTCGACCTGCGTGATCACGTCGCCGGGCCGTAGGCCGGCACCCGCCGCCGGACTGCCGGGCACCACCGACGCGACGACGACGGTGCCGTTGGCCAGACTCTGCATCTGCAGCCCGAGCCACGCTTCGGGGCTCACGGCGCTCGCTCCTGCGGGGCTGTTCGATCCGCCGATCAGGGCACTCAGGCCGTAGGCGCCGCCGACCACGAGTAGCGCCACGGCGACCACGACGGCCGCCAGACGCCGCTGGGTCCGATCGAGCACCAGACGAGCCCGCAGCCCCTGAAGCCCCGGCCTGACCCGAGGCCGGTCCCGGAGCGGACGAGCCGTCGGTAGGGAGACCGGGATCGGATCCGGACGGACCGGCGCCGGAGGGGACTCGGCCTGTGGCCGCTCGCTCCGACGCTGCGCGCGCTCGCGCGCCGCGGCCTCGGAGTGACGCTCCCAGTCGCCCGACCATAGGTGCTTGGGTGAGCTCATAGTTCTGCGGAAGGTAGGCCAGCTGGGTGAGAGCTTCTTAAGAGCACGTCGCTCAGTAGAGATCCTCGATCGTGATCGACCACCTCGCGGTGTCAGATCCCGGGGAGACCGAGACCTCGTAGACGCCGGCGCCGGCGGCGAAGTCTCGCGAGTTGCCGGCGCCCTCGTCGAGGCTGAACGAGTCGACCGTGCGGCCGTCGCTCGTTCGCCTGACCGTCGCGTTCGGGCCTGAGCAGATGAACAGGAACGTGCAGGTTCCCTGGTAACGCATCGACGAGACGATCCGCCAGTGTGCTCCGCGGATCCGGAACCGCACCGAGCGACCATCGCCCCGTCCGGCGAAGCTGGTCAGCGGCCGCCATTGCGGTACTTCGGCAACCTGCAGTCTCACCAGCGACCCTGGCGGGACCCCGCCGCCGCCGCCGGGCGTCTGCCGGGTGACCGTGCCGGCTCTCACGCCCGGGGCGGGCACCTGCGTGAGGAGGGAGCGCAGCTTGATCTGCGTCAGCCGCGACTGGGCCTGTCCCGCGGAGCTGCCGAGGAGCTGCGGGACCGTGACCGGAGCCGGACCTGCGCTGAGCACGACTCGGACGGTCGACCCATCCTTGACCTGTTGTCCGGCAGCCGGACTCTGGGTGAGCGCGGTGTCCGGCCGCTCCCGGCTGTATCGGGAGCTGAAGCTGACCTTCAGTCCGTCCCGGTACGTGCTGGCGCGGACCGCGCCGGCGCTCATGCCCGTCAGATAGGGCATCTGGACGTGTCCGGGAGCCAGGGCGATCGCCGCGGCGCCCATGCCGAGCGCCAGCACCAGCACGCTGCCGAACAGCGCAATCCGTTGACGG
>CAXMLR010000202.1:0-9327 GCA_964194275.1 uncultured Solirubrobacterales bacterium | reverse complement strand
CCCGCCGCAGGTGCGGGTAATACGCCGAGAGCACGCCGTTGCCCCAGGCAAACGGCGGCTGCTCCCGGCATGGGACGTTGCCAAACCGCAGCGGGACCTGCGACACGTTGCCGGTGTTGTTGCAGTTCGCCGCCAGCAGACCGCCGTGGTTGAGGTTGGACAGCTCATTGGGCGCAAAGTAGGCGTTGTCCCGGACTGTCGGTTCTCGCACCGTCTGTCCGTAGATCGACTCGCGGCCCATGGCGGAAATCGCCCGCAGGTAAGGCGCGCTGCCGGACGGCGTGGCGGCCGGCGCACTGGCTTCCAAGTCCGCTCCGAGGTTGGCCATTGCCGCTACCAGCTCCTGCCGATAGAGCGCGACGAAGTCGATGATCGGCGAGACTTCTCGCGCGGCAGGCAGGATCACATCGACGGCCGGCCGGAACGCGCTGGCGAAGCGAGTGATCGAGGGCAGCGCGGTACCCGCCGCCCGCAGCAGCGACGGGGCCGCGCGAAGCAGGCGGCTGGCGGGACCCGACAGCCGGATCACTGCCGCCAGCGTCGGCGGCAGCAGCGGCGCAACCGGGCGCAGCGCCGCAAGCGAGGGCCGCGCGATCCCCAGCGTCGTGTTCAGCGTGGTCAGGGTTGTTCGTAGCTGCGAGAGGAACGGTGGCAGGGCGTCGACGGTGGCGGTCAGCTGCACATCGCGGGCGGCGGTCGCCGACAAGACGCTGTCGCCCGCGCGGACGAGGCTTTGCAGATCGGAGGCCCGGCTGCCGAGGGTGCCCAGCACGGTCGCGCTGCCGTTGATCAGCCGCTGCAGGTCGCCTTGCTGCTGATTGAGGACCCCTACCATCGCCGTCAGCTCAGTGACGGTCGGATCGAGGTTCCCGATCGCGTCGTTGAGCGTCTGCCCGCGGCCGGCGAGCGCCTCGCCGGTGCCCGTCAGCAGCGCTTGCAGGTTGCGCTGGGTGGGACGATCGAAAGAGCCGAGCACCTGGTCGAGCGCCTGCGTGTCCTGCACATGAGCAGGCGGGATCGTGCCGCCGTCGGGAAGCTTCCGTCCCGCGCCATTGCCGGTAGAGAGCGCGACGTATGCCTCGCCCAGCAGGGTCTTCTGGCGCAGCACCGCCTGCGTGTCGAACGGAATCGGGGAGAACTGAGGTCGGACCTCCATGGTCACGAGGGAGCTGACGCCGCGTGCCTGCACCGCGGAAACCTTGCCCACCGTCACGCCGGAGATCCGCACGTCGGCGTTTGGCACCAACTGGCCGCTCTCTCTGAACAGCGCGTGGACCCGATACCCCTGCGCTCCGAACGGAATCGTGCCTCCGAACTGCGTCCAGACGAATACGATCAGCCCCACGCACGACAGCGCGAACGCGAGCGCAGCAAAGACCGCGCTGCGTTTCGGGGCCTGGGTGACCATTTAGCGATCGCCTCCGCGGATCATGCGCACCCGAACGTGGTGCCAAGCAGCGTTTCGATCAACGGTCCAAAGGAGAACGACTTCAGGGCAGGGCAGGTCGCCAGCACCACTGTCCGCCAGGCCGGGCCGTTGGCGTCGGAATTGGAGATGAACGAGTCGGCGTTGTGGGCGAACCAGGACAGCCAGTAGAGGAACCCAGGGTTCCGCCCGCCCGGGTTGTAGGCGATCTCGTTGGTCACGTAGGCCAGGACCTTGAACGACGCGATCAGCGGCGGAACGGCCTGCCGGAGATTGCTCGTGAGGCCCGGCAGCTGGCCGGCGAGCGGGACCACCGCGTTCACGAACGGCCGGATTTGGCTGAGCGGCACGACGGCCGCGCTGTTGAACAGCGTGGGCAAGTCGCGCAGCATCGTCGGCAGCCCGCGGGCCACTGGAGTCAGCGCCGTGGCCGCGGGGCCGAGCTGGTCGGAGAGCGAGGCGAGGTCGACGAGGGTTCTGCGCGTCGTCGCCAGCGTTCCCGGCAGGCGGGTGATGGCCTGGCGCAGCGCAACGTCCTGGCTGGCCAGCGCTCCGATCGTCTGTTGCCCGGCCTGCACGACGGTGGCCAGCTGGCCGTCTTTGACGCTCGTCGCCCGACTCAGCACCCCGAGGTTGTGAACGAGCAGCTCCAACTCGTGCCGCCGCGCCGCCAGCAGATCGCCGACCTGCCGCAGCTGCACCGAGGTCGGCCCGATCGTGCGCAGCAACGAGCGGATGTCCTGTCCACGTCCGCGGGTCCCGTTGTCGAGCTCGGTGATCAGGCTGGCGAACCATGCGCGCGTGTCACCGTCCAGCGCGCTCAGCAGCTCGTCGGCGTCGGTCGGCGTGGTGGTCTGACCCACGGGGATGCTCGCGCCGTGCGGCAGTCCCCCGCGGCGGGGATCACCCGGCGTGATGTTGACCTGCATGTCCTTCAGTGGCGTGTTCGGCACGAGATCGGCGTGGGCGTTGCGGTAGAGCTGCGGCATCTTGTTCGGGTCGAGCTCCATGTGGATCACGCCGAGGCCGTTCTTCAGCGAGGTCCCGACTATCTCGCCGACGTGCACGCCGGCGACGTTGACCGGCTCGCCGAGACCCGGCACCACGGCCGCGGCGGTCGAGAACGCGCCGTCCACGTGGTAGAAGGTCTGGAACGGATTCGGCAGGCGTTGCTGGAGCAGGATGTAGGACCCCGCCGCGCTGCCGACCACGGCGAGCGCGAGCAGGATCGCCACGGAGCGTCCGTAGCGCCTGACCTGCAGGGCGAAGCGACCTTTCATCGCCGAGCTCCGGACGCGACCGCGGTCTGGGCTCGGGTCGCCAGCGCTCGCAGTGCCTTTCGGGTCAGGACGTTCGCCGCCGGCGTGGTGCGGGGCGCCAGGTCCGAAGCGGCGGTTGGCGAGGCGAGGCTTGGGACCGACTGGGTGGCGCACGGCACGTCGGGCCGGTAGGCGGCGGAGGTGAGCGTTCCCACCCAAGACGGCCGCACGCCGAGCAGCGACCCGCCTCCGGGCGGGGCGGAGCCGACGATCTGTCCGAGCAGCGGCACGCTCCCGAGGATCCCGCCGCTGAGCGAGTTCGTACCGGCGCCCGCCAGCACCCGGACGTACGGTCCGTTGGCGTCGAAGCCCCCGCTGGCTCCGCTGAGGCCAGGCAGAAAGTGGACGAAATCCTGCCACAGCGGACGACCGGTCGAGAGCGGTCCGTCCGGCACCTGGCGGTTGAGGATCGGGGTGATGTGAGTGCGCAGGCAATCGGTGACCTGCTTGGTGATGGGGAACGCGCCCGCCAGCAGCCGGAGGATCGAGGGAACCTGCACGAAAGTCGTGTTCAACGAGCGCAGCAGCCGGGCCCGCTCGAACGGCGTGACCACCTGCGCGAGCTGCTCCACGGCCTTGGTGACCGTCACGATGATCGGCGGCGCCACCTTCAGCGACGGATCCAGCACGCCGGCGAACCGCGCGAGGGACGGCAAAGCGCGGTCGATCGCGCTCAGCGACGCCGGCGCAACTCGGAGCGTCTGGTCAAGGCCTGAGATCGTGCGCGCCAGCGAGCCGTCGGTCGCCGCCAGTGCGCCTGAGGTCAGGTTTAGGTCCCGCACCAACTGCGTCAGCTGCCCTTCGTTAGCCGACAGCGTGCCGGTCACGTTGGCGGCGGAGGCGAGTAGCACACCGATGTCGCCGGGCGTCGTGCCGCGCAGGCCGCGCGTCACCCAGGCAACGTCCTTGAGGACCGGAGTCAGCTCAGGTATCGCCAGCTTCAGGCCTGCAGCGCCACTTGCCGACTGGGCCTGGCCGGGGCCGGGGCTGAATCCCTGGTTGAGCGTGTCCAGCAGATGCTTGAGGCTTGAGCGGGCGGCCGTGTTGAAGGTCGAGAGCACGTTGTAGAACTGCACCGGCGTCGTGGTCTGCGCCGGTGGGATCGTGAACCCGTCGTCGGCGATCGGTGCACTCGGGCTGCCTGGATCCAGCTCCAGGTAGTAGCCACCCTCCAGGAACAACCGGTCACGGATCCGCAGCGTCGCGTCGGTGTGGATCGGGAGCCCGGCGTCGCCCAGCGTGAACGTGATCTTCGACGCGGATCCGGCGGGCGAAACACCCCGGACGACGCCGACGTCGATGCCGGCGATCCGCACCGGCGAATCGGCGCGAACATTGACGCTGTTGCCCACGATTGCGTTGACCGTGAACCGGTGCACGAACGGAAGTCCCTGATTGAACGCGTAGAAGAACACGAACCCGGTGATGAGGATCAGGATCAGCGAGATTGCGACCGGGTGCAGCCGGCGCCTGCCGCGCCGGCCGGGCTTGCCGGGCTTGGCCGGCCTGACTGAGCGATGGACGGCTGGGCTCACGGGACCAGCCCAACCTTCTGTCCGCGGGCCAGCACGCCCGCCGGCGGTGCGCTGTTGTCGACGACGGTCGATGTCGGCCCCGGGTCACCGATCCGCTGGGCGCCGCGATACACCTCGTTACCGGCTTGGCACCCGCCGGAGCCCTCCTTGGGGTAGTAGTTGATGTGCAGGTCTGAGGCCGGCGTGGCGGCCTGGAAGGTCTGGTTGAGGTCGATGATCGGCGCGAACCTGAGCCACGGCGCGGTGGCGTCGCCCTCGCTCAACGCCCCGGCGAAGTTGCGCAGCCACAGCGCCGTGACGTTGCAGGAGAACTGCTCGGAGGCGACAGTCCGCAGGATCGCACCGAGCCCGACGAACGCCGAGGCACCGAAGGTAGCCAGGTCATTGGCGCCGAGCAGCCTGAACGTGGCGGTGGCGGCGGGATCCCGCGCCAGCGCATCGACGGACAGCAGCGCTGTCTGCAGCTTCCCGGCGACCGGGGGCACCTGCCTGAATACAGGCGTGGCCAGGGTCACGATCCGGTCCAGCCGCTGGGAGGCGAGCGGGAGCAGCGCGGCACCGGGCTTCAGCGCCTGCACGATCCCGGCGGCGTCGGTGAGCACGGGCCGGGCGTTGGTCAGAACCGTTGTGGCCAGCGATTCGGTCGCCGGTGTCTGGTCGATCACGGAGCCGAGCTGCGAGCGCTCGAGCGCCGCGAAAGTGGCGGCGCCGTCGGACAGCAGCGAGCTGATCGTCGGGGCCACCGGGGCCAGCGCGCCGGTGGTCGTGGCCAGTCCGCTGATCAGCTGCGAGAGGTGCGTGTCGCGCGAGGCCAACAGCGTCAGCAGATTCTCCAGCGGCCCGATCAGCTTGCGGGTGTTGTAGATCGTGTCGTTGAACTGGACCCCACGGCCGGCCACCGCGTCACCGAAGTCGGCCAGGACCCGGCGCAGGCCCTGCTGGGTCTTCGGTCCGAAGGTGGCAAACGCCGTGTCGAGGTCGACGAACGGGATGTTGTGGTTGCGGCGTGGATCGGTGCTCAGCGTGAATGTTCCGCCGTCGGGCAGACCACCGCTGCGAACCTGCCCGGGAATGATCTCGACGTACTTGCCGCCGAGGACCGAGGCCAGCCGGACCTCGTACCGGGTGTCAGGGGCGAGCGGCTCGAGACCGCGCTGCAGCGCCAGTCCGAGCCGTGCGAACGGATGCGGGTAGCCGCGCGTAGCCGGCTCCGGGGTGATCGTCAGGACTTGACCGACGCGGGCCCCGCCCACGCGGACGTCGGCGTTCTTGACCAGCTCCGAGGCGTTAGCGACATCGACGTTGACGTTGTAGGTGGGGATGAACGGCAGGCCGTTCTCGGCAACGTAGGAGAGATATACGGCCACGATCACGACGAGGATCGTGATCGTCCCGATCAGGATCGGGCTGTCGAAGATCGTGCTGAGGGCTTTGCGTCCTCTCATTTGAGCAGGTAGTTGACGAGGTTCTGGAGGGTGGCCGCGGTTTGCTGCAGCGGGGCGGCCGGAGCGGGCGCCGGCGACTGGGCCGACGCGGATCCGCCCCCGGGGTTGGTCGCGGGCTGCTGCGTCCCGGGGACCGCCGCGCCGGGCCGAACGGCGGGAGCCGACCCGGGCTGCGAAGACCGACGCGGGGGGCGGGCCGCCCCCAACGGGCCCGCTGCAGTGGGCTGGTACGCGGGCTGGCGGCCGAAGTGAGCCGAGCAGCCGGCGACCGGGGTGGTGGCGTAGCCACCGCACAGCCCGTTCTGCGGGCCGACGAGCAGGATCGACAGCATGTGAGAGGTCCCGTCAAACCGGGCCAGGGCCGTCCCGACGTAGTAGAGGACGCCGAGGAAGCTCTCGGCGAAGCCGTGCCGTTGCAGGTTGGAGGCGAGCCGGGCGAACAGCTTCGTTCCCGGCAGCGAGCGGGCGGTGTAGCCGGCCAGCGTGCGCACCAGCGGCGTCGTGTGAAGCAGTGCCGGGATCGCCCGTCGCAACACGCGGGTGAGCAACGCCAATCCGGGCCGGGCGGTCGCGGTGAAGGGACCCAGGTCCTTCTGCACCTTGAGCAGCGATGGCGCCGACGCGTGGAGCTGAGCCACCAGCGGCGTCCCCGCCACGGCGACAGTGTCCAGTTGGGCTAGCGACGGCTGGGCTGCGGCCAGCAGCGCCGGCAGGCGGCGGACGGCCAGCGAGAGCTTGTCCCGGTGCGCCGCGGTCAGGGTGGTGAGTGCCGCGGCATGGTCCAGAAAGCCCTGGACCGCCGTAGTGTGGGTCGCCGCCTGCGCCGCGATCGTGCCCGTGGCGTCGACGGCCGACGCGAGCTGCGCGCGCTGTCGCGCGAGAATCGAGATGACCTGCCGCGCCCGCGCCAGAGCCGGGTTTGCGCGGAGCAGAATCGCGTTGAAGTCATTGCCCCGGCCAGCGGTGCCTAAGCCCAGCTCATTGACTATCGCGGTGAAGCGCTGACGGGTCGGCAGGTTGAAGATGTTGAACAGGTCGAGCAGGCTGACGGGCTCGGTCGTGTTGGCGACCGGCACGGTCGGCGGGTGGGTCCCGGAGGCCCGCAGCGGTGGGCTTCCAAGCGTGCCGGGGTCACAGTCGACGTAGTTCTCGGCGATCAGCCCTTCCGGGCGGATCGTGCAAGTCGCGTTGGTGCGGAAGGGCATGAAGCGGCTCTCGATCGTTCCCTCGATCCGCGCCTTGAAGTCTGGGGTGACGACGACGTCGTCGATCACCCCCGCCTTGGCACCGGCGACCTTGATCAGCTGACCGCCGACGAGGCCGCGCGCGTCGTCGAAGATCACGTCAAAGCGGGCGGTCGCGCTGCCCTGCGCGCTGGAGCCCCAACCCAGCCCCGCCAGCACTCCTGCGGCGGCGGTCAGCGCCAGCAGGATCGCCAGCAGCCGCCTCATCGCGGTTGGTTGTCCGCTGGGTTGCAGACATTGGTGCCGGGGAAAACGTCGGGCGTACTCCACGGGTTCGAGCTGTCCGCGGCCGGCGGATTGCCGCCTCCCGGGCACGGCGCAAGCCGCCCCACGCGGCCGCCGTTGAACGGCCCGAGCGCTCCGGTCAACGGTCCGAGCAGACTGAGCAGGCCGGTCGGGGACGCGCCCCCCGACTGCACGGTCAGCATCGCCTTCAGATAGTGCCCGTTGGCGTCGTAGGAACCCCCCGTGGACCCGCCAACGCCGTTGAAGAACCCGGCCACGAGATCCGGTCCGTAGGGGCGCAGTCCCGCCAGGATCGGCGTGATTCCCCGCAGGGCGGCGGTCAGCGAGTTGAGCGCGGGAGTTCCCTGGCGCTCTGCCGGCACGAGGGCCAGCAGCGCTGCCTTGGCGGGTTCGACCAGCGCCTGGATCCCGGCGATCGTGGGTCCGGCGCCTGCCGCCGCGGGCAGGATCTTCCGCAGCAGCGTCGCGAGTCGTGGGGCCACCGGCTGGAGATCGGTGAGCACGGGATCGAGCGCGTGCAACGTGTAGCTGACGTCGGCCAGAACGCCGCGGCCCTGCGAGAGCACCGCGGGGGCCCGGGACACCACGTCCTGGAGCGCCGCGCGCTGGCTGGCCACTTCGCGCAGCGTCGTGGCCGTGTTGGTGACTGCGCCGGCGAGGTCGGAGCTGCGCGCAGCCAGCCCGGAAGTGAGCGTCGCCGCCGAGGAAACCAGCCGCTGGAGTGCGAAGCGCTCAGCGACGACCTCCCCGGCCAGCTGGCTGGTCTGACTGAAAGCGGGGTTCAGGTACGCGGAAGCCTGGTTCAGCTGCGACGCGGTCGGCTGGTGGACGAAGTGCGCCCCGGTCTTGAGGATCTGCTGCAACGACGCCCGTACGCGCGGGGTGAGCGCGTTCAGGAACACGTCGAGATCGACGATTCCTCGGGTCTGCGTCGAGGGCAGGGTCCCACCGCTGCGGATCGCCCGACCGCCACCGTTCAGCGTCAGCCCGACAAATCGGTTGGCGACCCCGGTCAGGCTGAGCTGTCCGATCCTCGCCAGCGCCCCGGCATGGACCGGAGTGACGCCGGGGTCGCTGATGTCGAGCTCGATGTCGGCCAGGCCGTTGTCGGCCAGCTTTATCGCACCCACCGAGCCGACCTGATGGCCGGCCACGGTGACGAGGTCGCCGCGGACCAGCTGACCGGCGTCGCTGAACTGGGCGTGGAGGACGTAGGTCGAGCCACTGCTTACCAGGACCACCACGAGTGCGCCTACGGCGATCGCCAGTGCTGCCAGCGCCGTGAGCCGGGCGAGCTGGGTGCGCCGCACGGTTCAGTGTTCTCCGGTGGGGGCCACTCAGCCCCCGATCGGCGCGCGCGCGTTACCGCCCCAGAACAGCTGCGTCCCCACCATCCCGATTACGTGAATACCGAGAATGTTGGCGACCATCGACTGCGCGGTGGCCTTGCCGACTCCCACCGGTCCGCCGCTGACGTGGTAGCCGTAATAGATGCAGACGAGCACGATGAACGTGGCCATCGCCATGCATTTCAGCCCGGAGAAGAAGAAGTCCTGCGGGGATTGGAACTGCCAGAACAGTTGCAGATAGCCGCCTTTTGAGACCTGCCCGAGCTGGACCACGTCGGCCAGATATGACGCCGCAAAGCCCACCGCCACGGCGATCATGTACAGGAACGGCAGCACCAGCCAAGTGCCCAGCAGCCGCGTCGAACCGAGATACAGGACTGCGTCGAAGCCCATCACCTCGAGCGCGTCGATCTCATCGGAGATCCGCATCGATCCGATCTCGGCGACGAACCCGGTGCCGACCTTGGCGGCCATCATGTACCCGAACGCGTAGGGGATGACCTCACGCAGGTCGCACAACGCCGCGATCGCACCGGTGGCCGAGGTCGCTCCCACCGACTTGGCCGCGTACGCGCCCTCGATCCCGCATTGCAAGCCGAGGATGAACACCAGCCCGAGCACGATCACCGCCGAGCCGGTGATCAGGATGCCCGCCTGACGCAGCGTCTCGCCGATGAACTTCAGGACCCGTCCGTTGAAGACCTTGATTACGATCTTGCCGCAGAAGCGGCTCCCCCCGCCAAACGAGGGCAGGCCGGCGATC
>CAXMLR010000201.1:0-2873 GCA_964194275.1 uncultured Solirubrobacterales bacterium | reverse complement strand
ATGTGTATAAGAGACAGCATGGGGGCGGAGCCGTATTGCCTCGGCGATCTGGGTGGCGCTCGCCTGCTGCAACGGTGGGACGGCGCTGCCGGTCACGATGCCCCCACGGGCGCTGATCTGATGACATCCGGCGCAGTTCAGCGCGAATGCCTGCTCGCCGTTGGAGATGTTGCCCTGGGCGGGGTCTACCGCAGGGATGCCGGGGCCTCCAAAGCTGCCGATGTAGGCGTCCAGAGCGTCGATCTGGGCGTGCGTGAACGCCGGCGTGGCTCGCACCGGATAGGCGTGGGGTGCGGGTAGCGGCATTCGGCCGGTCGAGAGGTAGAAGTTAGCGGCCCCGGCCCCGACGCCGATCAGAGAGGGCGCGCGACCGGGGATGCCCTGGGCGTTGAAGCCGTGGCAAACCGAGCAGCTGGCGATGAACAGCTGGCGGCCCTGTGCGACGAGGCCGGTGTTCGCTCCACCTGCTGGGGGAGTCGTCGAAGTTCCCTGGCCGGCAGCGATCCCGGTCAAGCCGATCGCCCCCATGACCAGGGCGAGAGCCATCGTCAGGCCCCGTCTCATGCCGTTCTCCCGCTCGGCGCCTCGAGCGTCAGCACAGGTGGTTCGGCGCGCTCGCTATAGGTCTCCTGGGCCACGGCCCGGCGCTCCTCGGCCAGCATCGCGCGCCACACCGCGCTCACGCCGATCACCCCCATCGCCACCGCATCGGCCAGCAACATCAGCACGCCCGCTAGACGCTGGTCAGCCAGCGCCGAGACGCCGAGTGCTCGCGCAGGCGCGGCGTACTGCTGATAACGCACGTTGGGGTCGGCTTCCAACACGATGGCGACCACGCTCATCAAGGGCATCCCCACGCTCAGATACAGAAACTGCCCCAGCCCACCGACGCGCCGCACGGGCGGGCCGGGCGCGATCAGTACCGCCCAGAACAGCAAGCCGCCGACCAGATACAGCACATGCTCGGCCTCGTGAATCAGAGGATGGTCAAGCGCCCACCCGAACACCGGAGTGAGATGCGTCACCAGCACCGCGGTGCCCAGCACCAGCAGGCCCACCAAGGGGTGCGAGAGGCCCCGTACGATCGGGCTGTGCAGCGCACCGGCCAGCCACCGGCTCCGCTTACGCGGGAGGGTTCGCAACGCCAACGTGATCGGTGCGCCTGCGAGCAGCAGCGGCGCCGCGACCAGCACCAGCATCAGGTGCCCAACCATGTGGATCGACAGCAACTGCGCGGCGTAGCCGTCAAGCCCCGACTCCAGCGCCACCGCCGCCGCAGCCAAACCCGCTACGAACGCGACCGTGCGGATCAAAGGCCAGCCTGCAGGACGAGCACCACTCCGCGAGGCATGCCGTACCCCCGAGAGGTACGCGCCGCCGCTCAGCGCCAGGGCGAGCACCAGCCCGGGATTCAACTGCCAGCGCGCAAGCACATCCAGCCAGCTCGGCGGTCTCAAATCACACCGCCTTCACGATCTTGACTCGCCCGCGCCGCGGCACGCCGGGCGCGGCGCTCCGCGCGCCGCTCGCGTGTGAGACCGCCGATCGCGGCCGCGAGCCCCAGCCCCCCACCGATGATCAGCCACCTGCCCACCGCGGCGCCGCTGAGCATCGCCGCGAGCGAGAAGGCCGCCAGCGCGCTGGCCATACTCAAATCCGGCACGGCGCGCAGACCTGAGGCACGCCGGCGCTCGATCCGCGAAGCGAGCACGACCGCCACCGCGATCACCCCAACCGCAGCCGCTCCACCAGCCTGCACCAGCACCGGCAGCGCAGCGCCTCCGAAACCGGCCTGCACCCCGGCGAGCACGCCGAGCAGCAGCGCCCAGAACGCCAGCGGAGCGGCTGCCGGCCGCCAGCGGGCGCTCATGCCGTTTGGCCGCACGTCAGGCTCCTCGTCCCGCGACAGTCGGCTCATGTCGCGGCACCGGAACCCGCCGCGTGCTCAGCGGCCTCGCGCTCGTCAAGCAGCGGGGCGTAGGACCGGATCGGGGGTAGAACCTCAAAATTGTGTCGGGCCGGCGGGGAGCTGGCCGCCCACTCCAGCGTGTGTCCACCCCACGGGTCTGCCCCGGCCACCTGCCGGTGGCGCAGCGACACGACGACATTGACGATGAACACCAGCACCCCCAGTGCGATCAGCCCAGCGCCGACGGTCGAGAGGTCGTTGAGCAGCTGCCAACCCGGCGAGCCCGGATAGGAATCCACCCGCCGGCGCATGCCGTCATAGCCCAGGACCAGCATCGGAAAAAACGCCAGGTTGGAGCCGATCGCCATCAACCAGAAATGCAGCTTGCCCAAACGCTCTCGCAGCAGCGCGCCGGTGACCTTGGGAAACCAGTGATAGACCCCGGCGAAGAACGCGAACACGCTCCCCGCGAGCAGTGTGTAATGAAAGTGCCCGACGATGAAGTAGGTGTTATGAACGTCATAGTTCAGCGGCGGGGAGCCCAGCAGGATGCCCGTCAGGCCGCCGATCAAGAACTGGGCCATGAACGCCAACGCGAACAACATCGCCGTGCGCAGAACGATGACGCCCGCCCACAGCGTGGCGATCACGTCGAAGTACTCAATCCCGGCCGGAATTGCCAACAAAGTCGAGGTCAACGCGAAGTACCGGTTCGCTACCCGCCCAGTCGTGAACATGTGATGCGCCCATACGCTCGTCGAGAGGGCCGTGAAGGCCAGCAGCGACACCGCGAACGCGCGATAGCCAAAGAAGCGCCGGCGGGCGTGGACCGAGACAACCTCGGCCACCGCCCCTACGAACGGGAAGAACATCACGTAGACGACCGGATGGCCGTAGAACCAGAACAGGTTCTGATAGTCGATCGGTCCGCCCGCCCCGGTGTAGACCTGTCTCTTATACACAT
>CAXMLR010000200.1:0-2586 GCA_964194275.1 uncultured Solirubrobacterales bacterium | reverse complement strand
TGATCACGCCGCCCTTGAGCATCTCGGCCAGTCCGGCCTTGACGGTGAAGGTCGCTTCGTCGCGGCCGCTGCCGTTGTGCGCGCTCATCGGGCACCCAGTGTAGCCGGGCAGTAGCTTGTGCCGCCATGCCTGAGGCAGTGTTCGAACCCCACAACGGAGGATTCCTGGCCACGGAGCTGGCTCGCGGGCCGTGGGACCCGCAGGCCCAGCACGGGGGCGCGCCGGCTGCGCTGCTGATGCGCGCCTTCGAAGCGTTGCCGGCCGCCGACGGGCTGTCGATCGTGCGGGTGACCTACGAGCTGCTGCGTCCGGTGCCGATCGCCGCGCTCCAGGTTCATTCAGAGGTGGTGCGAGGAGGCCGGCGGGTGCAGCTGCTGGAGGCATCGCTGTGGAGCGACGCGGGAGTCGAGGTCGCGCGCGCCCGCGCGCTCCAGATCCGCACGGCGGATGCCCCGGCCACTCCGGTGCTGGCGGCCCCTCCCGGGCCCGAGCACGGTGCGGCCAACGACCTCGAGGCTCAGTACCGGCCGATGTTCGCCCCGGACACGATGGAGATCCGCTTCGTGGCCGGGGAGTTCCGGGCCCGCGGCCCGGCCACGGCCTGGTTCCGGATGCGAGTACCGCTTGTCGCCGGTGAGCAGGCGACGTCGCTGCAACGACTCGCGGCCGCCGCGGACTTCGGCAACGGGATCAGCTCTCCGCTGAGCTGGGACGAGTACTTGTTTATCAACCCTGATCTGACCGTATACATCGACCGCGCGCCCCAGGGCGAGTGGATCTGCCTGGAAGCACGGACGCTGCTCGCGGCGGGTGGAATCGGGGTCAGCGAGAGCGTTCTGTATGACCAGGCGGGGCGGGTCGGACGGGCGATGCAGGCGCTGCTGGTGGCGCCGCGCTGACACGTGGTTCTTCAGTTGTTTTCAGCCGCCGTCGTCACCGAAGCACAGCTCGTGGTGGACGAGGGCCATCCCCCGGTCCGCTACTTTAGCCTGAAGGCCTTGATGCGGACGTCGTACTGCTGGGCGTCGCGGGCGTAGACGCCGTAGGCGAGAGCCTGGATCAACGACAGCAGCGCGGTGTGTGAGCGCACGAACGCAGGCGTGTTCGACGAGTAGTACAGGCGGATGCGCGCCAGCCGTGCCACCTCGGACAGGGTGGCGTCGGTGATCGCCAGGGTCGGCGCTTTGCGGTGGCGCGCGAGCTTCATCGTCCGAGTGATCAGTGGATGCGGGCGGCCGGCGGACAGTCCGATCACCAGCGTCCGCTCGTCGATCCGGCTGAGACGTCCGAGGGCCTCCTGGCTCGGACTGGCGACGATCTCGGCGCGAAGGTCGAGCAGCATCAGCAGATGCCGCAGATAGCTGGCAAAGAACGCCATCTGGTCGGTGCCGGCGATCAGTACCTTCTCAGCGGAGACGATCGCGTCGACCGACGCCTCGACGTCTGAGCGGGACAGCTTGTGTGCGGTGTCCTCCACGTTGACATGGTCGGCCGCCAGTGCGGCTTCGAACTCGGTGTGATCGAGCGAGAACAGCGGGGTCACGCCAGCCAGCGGGTCGGCTACGCCGGCCGGGCGCCGGCGATACTCGTCGCGCGCGGCCTGCTGAAGCTCCGGGAAGCCCTCGAAGCCAAGGGCCTGGGAGAACCGGACGACCGTGCTGGAGGAGGTGTTGGCGCGGCGCGCGAGCTCTTCCGCGGTCTGGAATGCGGCCTCGTCGAGATGGTCGACGATGTACTGGGCGACGTCCTTCTGAGAGCGCGAGAATTCGTCGAAACGGGCCCGGATATATGAGGAGAGCGCCTGGTGACCGTTCGCGGTCTCGGCGGTCGCAGTGGGAGTGGTTGTCTGCTTCATCGCCAGGCGTTCATTCGACGCCCGCCGCCGTCGTTCCTTCAGTGATCGGCTCGACGCTCCATGAATCTCTCGTTGGGATCCGAGAATCCGAACCGTCGGTAGAGCCCGTAAGCATCCTCGGTGGCGAGCGTCCAGTTGAGCCGCGCCTGAGGTCCGTTGTCCACCGCCTCGCGGACCAACTCCTCCCCCAGTCCGCGACCACGGTAGTCGCCGCCGAGCACGTACACATCGCACAGGTGCGCCACGTGAATCCCGTCCGAGATCACGCTCGCAAACCCGATCTGTCGCTCACCGTCATACAGGCCGACAACCCGCGCCGCCTCCCGGATGCTGCGATCCACCGCCTCGCGCTCTCGGCCCGTGGCCCAGTACGAGTCGCGGCTCAGATATGCGTGGACCGCGGCGAAGCCGATCCGCTCGCGATTATCATCCAGCTCCAGGCCGTCGGACAGCCTCCGCCGCAACGGCCGAAGCCCTAATGCCCGGGCTCGTGACGTTCCCGGTTCTGCTTGCGCTCGGCGAAAACCTGGCCGACGATGAACACGATCAACACGTTCACGACCACCCCGATCCCGAGGAAGGTTGCCAGCAGGGCCAACGTCATTCCGAGCGCGTCCGCGGAGATCAGCATCGCCGCCGGAGCGTATCGCAACCACCTGCCAGTGGTAGCTTCGCGTCCGAGCACCGGCCCGGTAGCTCAGTCGGTTAGAGCCTGTCTCTTATACACATC
>CAXMLR010000199.1:0-7911 GCA_964194275.1 uncultured Solirubrobacterales bacterium | reverse complement strand
TCTGAAAGCCGTTGCAGATGCCGAGCACGAGGCCCCCTTCGCGCGCGAACTCGGCCACCTCCTCCATCACCGGGGCAAACCGCGCGATCGCGCCGGCGCGGAGGTAGTCGCCGTAGGAGAAGCCACCGGGCACGATCACCGCATCGACGCCCTGCAGATCGCGATCGGCGTGCCACAGCAGCACCGCTTCGCCCACGCGCTCGGCCGCGAACTGAGCGTCTACGTCGTCGCACGAGCCCGGGAAGCGGACGACCCCGAACTTCATCGCGCGGTCTCGACGATCTCGTACTCCTCGACCAGCGGGTTGGAGAGCAGCTGCTCGCACATCTCCGGCAGCTGGGCCGGGTCCTCGACGTCGAGCTCGATCAGCCGTCCGACATGGACATTGCTGACGCCGGTGAAACCGAGCGCCGGTAGCGCCCGCTCGACCGCCTGACCCTGGGGGTCCAGGATCCCCTGCTTTGGCTTGACCAGAACTCGCGCTCGCACGCGCTAGCGGGCTCCGGTGCGGAGCAGCCACGCGTCGAAGGGCTCGCCGGTGATCAGCTCGTAGGCCTCGATGTACTTCTCGCGCGTGCGCGCGACGACATCGTCAGGAATCGCCGGTGCGGGCGGATTGCGATCCCAGCCGGTGGACGAGGCCCAGTCCCGGACGAACTGCTTGTCGAAGCTTGGCTGGCCCCGCCCGGGCTCGTACCGGTCCACGGGCCAGAAGCGCGAGGAGTCCGGAGTGCAGACCTCGTCGCCCAGCGTCAGCTGCCCGTCGGCGTCGAGGCCGAACTCGAATTTGGTGTCGGCGAGGATGATCCCGCGCTCGCGCGCGTGCTCGGCCGCGTGCTCGTAGACGGCGATCGAGGTGTCCCGCAGGCGCTGCGCCAGCTCACGATCCCCGATCAGCTCCGCCGCGCCCTCGAAGTCGATCGCCTCGTCGTGGCCGACCTCCGCCTTGGTGCTGGGGGTGAAGATCGGCTCGGGCAGGCGATCGGACTCGCGCAGACCGGGCGGCAGTTCGATTCCGGATACCGCGCCGGTGGCCTGGTAGTCCTTCCATCCGGAGCCGGTGATGTAGCCCCGCACCACGCATTCCACCGGCAGCATGCTCAGCCGCTTGACCACCATCGCGCGGCCGCGGGCCTCGTCCGGGACTCCCTCGGCGACCGAGATCAGGTGGTTGGAGACGATCTCGGATGTGCGCTGGAACCACAACGCCGAGAGGCCGGTGAGGACGCTCCCCTTGGCGGGAATCGGCGTCGGGTGGACGACGTCGTAGGTGGAGATCCGGTCGGAGGCGACGAGCAGCAGCGCGTCGCCGAGCTCGTAGATTTCACGGACCTTTCCCGAGGCGATCAGGGGTAGGTCCGCGAGGGCGCTCACCAGTCCGACTCTAGCAACGGGAACGGCGGTCCCAGGTTACCCGAGCGTGTCCAACCGAGCCACGATCTCGTCGGCGTTGCGCACGAACGGGGCGAGGTCGAAGATCGCCTGCAGGTCGAGCTCGGAACCCGCCGCATCGGCGGCCAGCAGCCCCTTCAGCGGCGTTCGCTCATCGAGGGCCCGCTGGGCCAGGCGCTGGACGATCCGGTAGGCCTCGTCGCGGGTCATACGATGCCCGACCAGAGCCAGCAGGACCCGCTGGGAGAAGAGCGCGCCGTAGGTCAGATCGATGTTCTCGCGCATCCTCTGGGCGTCGACCACCATGCCCTCGACAAGCCCGAGGACGCGGCGCTGCAAATGATCGAGCAGGATCGTCGAGTCGGGCACGATCACCCGCTCCACGGACGAGTGTGAGATGTCCCGCTCGTGCCACAGAGCGACGTCCTCGAGCGCCGCCTGCGCGTTGCCCCGGAGGATCCGGGCCAGGCCGACGACCTGCTCTGACTTGATCGGGTTGCGCTTGTGAGGCATCGCGCTCGAGCCCTTCTGGCCGGCGCCGAACGGCTCCCGCACCTCGGAGACCTCGGTCCGGGCCAGGTGGCGCAGCTCTGTGGCGAAGCGCTCGAGCCCTGCCCCGGCCAGCGCGATGGCCTGGAGCAGCTCGGCGAGACGGTCCCGGGGGACGACCTGGGTGGAGACGGATTCGGGCTCTAGCTTCAGGCGCGTAAGGACTCGGCGCTCGAACTCCGGGGAGGTCGCCGAGTACGTGCCGACCGCGCCGGACAGCGCGCCCACCGCTGCCTGGGCAAACGCGCGCTCCAGGCGCCGGGCGTTGCGCTCGGCCTCGAAGGCGTAGCCCGCGAGCTTGATCCCGAACGTCGTCGGTTCCGCGTGGATGCCGTGTGTGCGCCCAACGCACAGCGTGTGGGCATGTTCCCGGGCCTGGGTCACGAACGCCTGGACCAGGCGCCGCGAGTCGGGCAGCACGACCTCCGCCACGCGGCGCAGCTGCAGGGCCAGCCCCGTGTCGAGCACATCGCTGGAGGTCAGTCCGTGGTGAATCCAGCGGCCCGCCGACCCGGCCGAGGCGGCGAGGACGTCGACGAACGCGGCGGTGTCGTGATCGGTGACCCGCTCGCGCTCGTCGATCTCGGCCACGGTGAAGGTGGCGGCGCGGATGGCCTCGAGCTCCTTCGCGGTGGGACCCTCCATCTCCTCGCAGGCCGCGACCTCGACCTCGCGCATGGCCTCAAAACGGGCGTGATCAGACCAGATCTCGGCCAGCTCGGCTCGCGTGTAGCGTGCGATCACCGTTCGATTATGAGCCAGCCCGGCGCCTACCGGACGATCCGCAGCGTTCGCGTTGCGCTCGAACGGGGGTTGCCGGTCAGGATCGCAGTGACCCGCAGACGGATCGATTTCGCCTGGCGCAGCGCGCGGGCGACGTCCGCCCGCAGCGGACGACTGACCCGTTCGGTCGTTCCCGCCGGGATGCTGACGTAGGCGAACAGCACGCGCACCGAACCTGACGGACCTCCAGGCGACGGCCGCAAGCTCTGCACGGTGAGGATCAGGACGTTACCGACGCACACCTGCCCGGCAGGGGCCACGCAGGTGATCGGAACCGACGCGACGCCGGAGCGCGAGACCCTAACCGCGGAGCCGATCACGCTGGGGGCACTGACCACGAGGAAGGTGTGGCTGGCGGTGCGCGCCGTGTGGCCGGCATCGTCTGTCTGAGTCGCGCGGGCGGTGTAGGGCCCGAGTCTGAGCCGGAACGGGAACACGCCTGACCACTGGGAGCCGTGAACGGCTGCGCGCATCGTGCCCAGCAGATGCGCCTTCACCGATGAGCCGCCGTAGAGCTTGACGGTGACGGTCCGGGAGTCGCCGAGCGCCGAGCCCGCCGCGCCGGAGAACCGCGGCTGCGGACTGCCGACATTGCTCCCGGTGGCGGGCAGCGCGAGCGTGAGCGCCGGGGGGTGAACCTTGATTCTCAGCGTTACGGCGTTGCTGAGTCCCGCGGGCGCGGACCCGGCCTGGGCGGCGACGACCGTGTACTGCCCGTCAGGCAAGGCCGGGGTGATCCTGATCGAGAAGTGCCCAGTCGAGTCGGGAGTTCCACTCGAGTAGCGCACCGGGGTCGCGTTTGTGCCGGCTCCGGGATAGGTCACGAGGCCGACGGGGCTGGCGCTCGCCGCGGCCTGGCCGGTGAGCGTCGGTGTCGCGTTGGTGAGCGGCTTGGAGCCCGGGGAATCCAGCCTGATCGTGGCGGGAGCGTTGTGGATCACGAACGTGCTCGGGGCGCTGAAAGCCGCGTTGGCTGGATTGGACAGGTCGTCCTGCTCGGCCTGGGCGGTGTACTGCCCGTCGGCCAGCGCCGCGTCCGGCCCGACGGAGTAGCCGCCGGAGGCAGACCGCGTGGCGGTGAGGGTCTCCACCGGCGTCCCGGCCGGGCTCGCGCCGGCGTAGACGCGGACGGTGACGGTCGGCGCCGCGCCGAGCGCGGTACTGGCCGAGCCTGCGAACGTGGGCTGGCCACCGCTGATTAATGCGCCATTGGCTGGGCTGTCAAGCGTGACCGTGGGCCGAGAGGCGTCGCTCGCGGTGATGTGGAGCGAGACCAGGGCGGTGTCGCACTCGGCGTCGTGCAGAACCGAGGGGCGCACGACGAGGTAGATCGCCCGGCTGGGAGAAACGGTCGGGGAAGCCGAGATCGTGTCGGACGATCCGCCCGATTGAAGCGCCATGCCGTTCTGGTCATCAAGGCTCCAGGTGAACTTGCTGGCGCAGGTGTTCGGATCGGCGGAGGTGATCGAGCCGGTCACGGTGGCGGTCGCCGAGTGGCTGAGCGGTGAGTTCCAACCGACCGCGACCTCACGCCCGGTGCTCGGAGTCATCACCAGCTGACCGACGGGGAAGAAGTCAGTCCCGTCGGTGAGCGTGGTGCTCGCCGGGTTGGCGGCGATCAGCTCGTCGGAGCTGCTCGGATCCCGGCTCCAGCCGGCCAGCCCGCCACGCGTCGGGCTCCGGAATGCGGCCAGCGGCTGAAAGCTGGGAGCGCCAACCAGCGGACCCGCCGCATCGACGTAGCTCCACGGCGTCGCTCCGTAGTTGTCATGGTCGGGGTTGGCCCCGGGCGCCGTGGTGGTGAAGTTCGCCGGAAGATCCCAGCTGTAGGTGCCCGCGAGCGCGACCGCGGGCAGGCACAGGCCGACGAGCACGATGCCCGTGAGGATTACCAGAGACCGCGTGCGTCCCATGGTTCAGGCCGCGAGGATCCGCGCTGCCAGCACCGCGGCGTTGCGCGCGTTGTCGACGCCCACGCACGCCACGGGCACGCCCGGCGGCATCTGAGCGATCGACAGCAGCGCGTCCAGTCCCCCCGCGACCGACGTCCGGCTGGTCAGCGGCACGCCGATCACCGGCAGCTCGCTGTGGGCGGCAACGACGCCGGGCAGCGCGGCCGACAAGCCGGCTCCCGCGATGATCACCCGCAGACCGCGCAGCTTCGCATTGCGCGCATACTCGGTCACCACGTCGGGCTCCCGATGCGCCGACATAACCCGCGTCTCCGAGCGGATGCCGCGTTCGCGCAGCTCCGTTTCAGCCGCTTCCATCACTGCCATGTCGCTCTTTGAGCCCATCACGATGCCGACCACCGGCGCGTCCACGTCGAGCTCCGCGAATTCCGCTGCCGCCTCGGTCACGGTTGCCGGGGTCTCAAGCGATCCGACGCTCACCTGAACCTCCTCGGTCATCGCCCGACCGCCCGGAGGCCGATGTCCCGACGCAGCTGCTGGCCACTGAACTCGATCATGTCTGCCGCAGCATAGGCGCCCGCGCGGGCGGCGGCCACATCCTCGCCCAAGGCGGTCACGCTCAGCACCCGTCCGCCGGCGCTGACCAGCGCACCGTCCGGGCCGCGAGCCGTGGCGCCGTGGGTGGCGTGAATCTCCGGGGGCAGACGCTCGAGGCCCCTGATCACTTCGGCGCTGGAAGCGCTTTCCGGGTAGCCGCGGCTGGCCAGCACGACCGTGACCGCGGTGGCGGGATCCCAGCTGAGCTCGGTCTGCTCGAGGCCGCCTGGTGAGGTGGCGCTCAGGAACAGCTCGAGGAGATCGCTGCGCAACCGGGGCAGGATCGCCTGCGTCTCCGGGTCTCCGAAGCGCACGTTGAATTCCAGCACCTTCGGCCCGGCAGCAGTCAGCATCAGCCCGGCGTAGAGGACGCCACGGAACGTGATCCCGCGCCTCGCCAGTTCCCGTAGGACGGGCTGGTGAACAGTCCGGCAGACCTCATGCGCCCGCTCCTGATCGATCGCCGGAACCGGCGAGTATGAGCCCATCCCGCCGGTGTTGGGGCCTTGGTCACCGTCGAAGATCCGCTTGTAGTCCTGCGCGGAGGCCAGCGGCACGGCGCTGCGCCCGTCGCACACGGCCAGCAGCGAGACCTCCTCGCCCTCGAGATGCTCCTCGACCAAGACCTGCTCGGTGCCGAATCGCCGCTCCACCAGCAGCTGAGCGAGCGCCTCCCGGGCGGCCCGCGGGTCCTCGGCGATGATCACGCCCTTGCCCGCCGCCAGACCGTCGGCCTTGATCACGGTCGGATAACCGGTGATCGCATCGAGGCCCGCCTCGACGCTCATCACCACCTCGTATGCCGCCGTGGGCACCCCGGCGGCGATCATCACTTCCTTGCAGAACGCCTTCGAGCCTTCGAGCGCGGCTGCGGCCGCGCCGGGTCCGAAGCAGCGGATGCCGGCCTCGGCCAGCGCATCCGCTACCCCCGCGACCAGCGGCGCTTCCGGGCCGACGACGACAAGGTCGACCGCCTGCTCAGACGCGGCAGCCACAATCGCGCCGACATCGTCGAGACCGACCTCGAGCAGCCGCGCTTGTGCGGCGATGCCCGGGTTCCCGGGCGCACACAGGATTTCCGGCGCCTGGGGAGAGCGAACCAGCCCGTGGACGATCGCGTGCTCACGGGCACCGGCGCCCAGCACCAGCACCCGGGCCCCCTCGCGGGGCGGCCCCTCGCCCTCAGATGGAGCCAATGAAGTCGTCGATCGGGATCGCGCTCAGGGTTTCGTACTTCCCGGTCCCGCGCGAGCCGAGCTCCAGCGACACCCGAGCGATCGTCTTCTCGTCCGGAGCCTCGACAACGTTGACGAAATCGAATTGGCCGAGCGTCGCCCACTGCGCCTTGACCGTGGCGCCGAGCTGCTCGATCTCGCGATTTACTTCACGGATCCGGCCCGGGTTGTTCTTGATCGTCTGTACGCCGTCCGGGGTCAGCGTGGTCAGCATGATGTACGTCGGCAAGACAGCCTCCTTCTCCACGTGGTGATCTGCGCACTTGTACCATGGCGGGCCTTGTCCGTCCCGCTTCCCCTGAGAAGACGGGCCCCCCAGGCGCTGGCGCTCAGCATCCTGGCCGGCGCCGCCCTTCCGACCGCCGTCCTCGCCGTCGCCTCGGGACCGACTGTCCGCACAGACCGTGGCTGCTATCTGGTGGGTCAGCCGGTGAGGCTGAGCGGAGGCGGATTTGCCGTCAGCCGCCGATTTGACGTGGCGATCGACGGCGTCGACTTCGGCCAGAGCACAACCGACGCCACCGGCGCGTTCTCGGCCCGCCTGATCCCGGGTGGCCTTCCCGCCGGACAAGCCCAGCATGTCGATCATCTCGACGTCACCGACGGAACCGCCTCCGCGCAGTCCAGCTTCACCCTCACCCGCAGCGCCGGAGCGCGGTTTCTCGCCGCCAGTGGCAACCCGCACACCCTCCGGGCGCCGTTCGAGGTCTGGGGCTTCTCGCTCGGCGGCACCCGGAGGAGCGTGTACCTGCACTACGTCTCGCCGACCGGCACGGCCCGGGCCGCCCTGGCCATCGGCCAAGCCTCCGGTCAATGCGGATACCTACGCACCGGCCGGCGACGGTTCTTTCCCTTCTCGCCGGCGCTTGGGACCTGGACGATCCAGGTCGACACGCGCTCGCGCTATGCGAAGGTGCCCGGCGGTCCCGTGGCCCGGATCCGCGTGCAGATCCACCGCGGCTGACCGCGCTCGCGTGGTGCGGGCCCAAAGCGAACCTAGTCCGCTGGGGCCCTTAGACCGCGGCCGCCGCCTCGGCCCGCGCCAGGGTCAACTCGCCCTCGTTCGCGTCGACGGTGACCGAGTCGCCGGAGACGAACCGGCCCTCGAGGATCGCCATCGCCAGCGGATCGACGAGCCGCTTCTGGATCACCCGCTTGAGCGGGCGGGCGCCGTAGGTGGGGTCATACCCAAGGTCCCCGAGCAGCATCCGCGCGGCATCAGTCAGGCTCACCTCGATCCCCCGCTCGCGCACGCGAGTGATCAGCCGGGCAACCTGAAGGTCGACGATTTCGCTCAGCTGCTCACGCGTGAGGGCGTGGAACTCGACGATGTCATCGAGCCGGTTGATGAACTCGGGCTTGAAGAACGCCTCCACCCCCGCGCGGAGAGATTCGCCCGCCCCCCCCAAATTTGAGGTCATGATCAGGACGGTGTTCTTGAA
>CAXMLR010000198.1:0-6037 GCA_964194275.1 uncultured Solirubrobacterales bacterium | reverse complement strand
GAGCCGATTCCGCAGGAGCTCGAGCGGCCCTTCCAGCAGGCCGAGGAACAGATCTTTGGGCGCGTGCGTGAGTTGTTCGGAGGCGAGATCCGTCAGGCGGTCACCGGCGCGGCACCGATCGCACCGGAGATCCTCGAGTTCTTCTACGCCGCCGGCGTCCCCGTACTCGAGGGCTGGGGGATGACCGAGACCTCAGCGGTGGGGACGGTCAGCACGCTCGATCAGTTCAAGTTCGGAAGCGTCGGCCGGCCGATGCCGGGTGTCGAGCTGAAGATCGCCGACGAGGACAGCGAGATCCTGATGCGCGGCCCCAACGTGTTCAAGCAGTATTGGGACAACGAGGAGGCCACCGGCGAGACGCTGATCGACGGCTGGTTGCATACGGGAGATGTCGGCGAACTCGACGCTGACGGCTTCCTGAAGATCACCGGCCGCAAGAAGGACATCATCATCACGGCCGGCGGCAAGAACCTGACACCGTCGAACATCGAGAACGACCTCAAGCAGTCACGCTTCATCTCCCAGGCCGTGATGTACGCCGACCGTAAGCCCTATCCGGTGGCGCTGATCACCCTGGATGAAGAGGAGATCGGACCGTGGGCCAAGGACAAGGGCATCGCTGAGGACATGGCCGAGCTTGCCAAGAGCGACGAGGTGCGCGAGCTGGTCCAGAAGGAGATCGATCGCGCCAACAGCAACTACGCACAGGTCGAGCAGATCAAGAAGTTCACCGTGCTCGATCACGACCTGTCCGTGGACAGTGGCGAGCTGACCCCGACGCTGAAGGTCAAGCGCAACGTGATCAACGAGCGCTACGAGGAGCTGTTCGAGTCGATGTACGGCCGGTGAATCGGGACGCGGGCGAGACGGCACCGAGCACGCTCTCTGAGGCACGCCATGGGGTTGTAATCAGCCCTGGTGGGTAAGTCCCATGAAGGCAGTCTTCTCAGAGAGAGAGTGGATGAACGATCTGCAGACACATCGCGAGCGCCGCGTAGACTCGCCGGCCAACGGAGCCGAGCGCCCGCGCGAGCGTCAACAGCAGGCGGAGCGCCAGGCCGATCAGGCCGCGGAGAAGATGTCCGCGCGCCGGGACGAGCAGTCGGGGGCGGCCGGCTGGGTGTCCGATCGGGCTTCGGAGTGGAACCTCGACGGGCCCGACTGGAAGCTGATGGAGCGCCAGAAGTATCTGTGGAACCCATTGATGGACTACTACTTTCGGATGGAAGTCGAGGGCTGGGAGAACATCCCGCCCGCGCCCGTCCTGCTGGTCGGGGTCCATGCGGGGGCGCCGTTCGTGTGGGACGCGTGGACGGTCGGTTTCTCCTGGTGGCGCCACTTCGGCCGCGCCCGCAAGCTTCACGGCACGGCCCACGATGCGTTGATGGCAGCACCGCTCGTCGGCTCGTACTTCCGCCGGATGGGCGTCCTGCCCGCGGCGGCCGACAGCATCTCCGCCGCCCTGGCCGCAGGCCACGACGTCGCGCTGTGGCCTGGCGGCGAACGCGACTCGCTGCGGCCCTGGACGCAGCGCGACGAGGCAGTTCTCGCCGGCCGGAAGGGGTTCGTCAAGCTGGCCATCCGCAGCGGCGTCCCAATCGTTCCGATCTCAACCGTGGGCGGTCCCGACTCGATGCCCGTGCTGGCCAGCGGTAAGCGGCTGGCGAAGCTGCTGCAGCTCGACAGGATCGCGCGACTGAAGATGTTTCCGATCGCGCTGCAGGCGCCGTGGGGTATCTCCCCGGCGTTCCTCCCGGAGATTCCGTTGCCGACAAAGATCCGCACGGCGTTCGGCGAGCCGATCGAGCTCGACACCGATCCTGAGCGGGCCAACGACGACGACTATGTGCAGGCGAAGTACGACGAGGTCCGCGACGCGATCCAGCACGGTATGGACCGCCTGGCCCGGCGGCGGCGGTTGCCCCTGTTCGGATAGGCGCGGCCTCCGCTTCAACTGCACGCTGTAGCTGCTCCGCCCGGCAACCTGCAGATCCGAGCCGCGCTAGAGCTTGCGACGCCGGTTCAGCGGGATCCCGAACCACACCGCGCTGACCACCACACCAGCCAGCACGCCGACGACCACGGTGCTGGCGCCGCCGAACACGACGTCGGCGATCAGCATCAGGATCCCGGTCATCCCAGCGGTCATGAACACCATCGCGATGATCGCGACCTGGTTGCCGACACTGACCAGGAACGCCTTCTGGGACATGCGGAACAGCACCCGATGATGAATCGAGGGAGCGATCAGCAGCGTCGCCGCGATCGCCATGCAGACCAGCGTCACGAAGTAGTCGTAGCGCTCGAACGAGCTCAGGCGGGCGAAGCGGTTGTTGAACGGGACGATCAGCAGGAAAGCGAGCAGCACCTGCACTCCGGTGCCGGCCACTCGGAGTTCGGTTAGAAGTTCGACCTCGTTGCGATCGAGCCGCTCGAGCGAGGACTCGTGGCGCTCCTGGCTGCTCACGGGACTCGGGAAGTGATCAGCAGTCCGACCACGAACGGTGCGAACGCGATCAGCGCGGCCACAGCCGCGCCGGCGCTGCCCGATCGGCGCCCAGAGGGCTCGACCGTGTCTGATGGCACAAATCCAAGGACGCTTCCTCTCCGGTGGCATCCAGGCCGCCTGGGGTCAACGTTACCTGAGGCAGTCCGGGCCTCGTGGGCCACCGGCACCGCAGGCGAACCTCGATAGATTGCGGCCGTGACCGACGTGGCGAGCGACGTGGAGCGGGTCGGTCCCTGGTACCACACGTTCGAGCTGCCCGACGGAGTGCTCACCAAGGGATACTTCGACCTGAGAAGCGTCGTCGCGAAGCTACCGCTCCCGCCCTCCCTGAACGGACTGCGCTGCCTGGACGCCGCGGCGTGCGAAGGCTTCTGGTCGTTTGAGCTCGCGCGACGTGGCGCCAGCGAGGTGATAAGCCTCGACCTGCCGAACACCGACGAGCAGGACTGGCAGGGGCTGCCCAGCGAGCAGCGCAAGCGGGCGGGAAGCGGCCTGGCCAAACAGCACTTCGAGATCGTGCGCAGCGCGCTCGGGCTCGGCAACGTCGAGCGGCGGGACATGAACATCTACGACGTCGGGCCCGAGGCGCTCGGCACATTCGACTTCGTGTTCGTCGGCAACGTGCTGATCCACCTCTCCGACCCGGCTCGTGCGCTGCGGGCCTTGCGTTCGGTGCTCAGGCCCGGAGGACAGTTGCTCTCACTCGAGGCGACCTCACTGGCTCTGACCGTGCTCAGCCCTCGGCTGCCGCTCGGCCAGCTGTGGAACTGGGATGACCAGCCGCGGTGGTGGACGCCGAACATGGCCGCCCACCGGCGCCTGCTCCACGCCGCCGGGTTCGAGGTCCTCAGGCACGGCGGCCCGATGTTCCAGCCGTTCGGTGAGGTCCTTCCCCCGTGGCCGACGCGCCTGCCGCGCCGGTACCGAGAGCTCGTGTTCTGGTTGTTCGTGCGCCGGATAGGCCCTGCCTCCGCTTGGGTCCTGGCGCGCGCGCCCTAGTGTTTGCGAAGCAGCACCTGGCAGTACTGGGTTCCCTCGCCCCACACCCGCTCGACGCTGGTACCCGAGGTCTCGGCCGCCGCCCGCACTGCCGACAGCTCGACATGGGAGCCAAGCCAGGCCGCGTGACGCTGTCCCTTCGGCGAGCGCCCGAGCAGCGCAGCTGCCACCAGCGCCCCCGCCGCGAACACGAGCGCCACCGGCTGCCCCGGCAGCTCGACCAGCCCGTGCGCGCCGGAGCGCGTACGAGCCGACCTCGGGCGGCGGACGGTTCTCGACCCGTCGGATCACGAACGGCCGGGTGATCACGTAACCACTGATCCCGAAGAACAGCCACACGCCAGTCGAGAGCGTGATCAAGGGGACGTCGTACCAGTACTGCGCCTTGACCGGGACCGCGCGTCCACCCAGGGCATAGGCGTGGACCGCGAGCACGCCCAGCGCGGCGACCGCGCGGAGGACGTCGACGTTGGTGACCCGCCGGCCAGACGGGAGCGTGCTCGGCTCTGTCGCCTGGACACGCCCCGCGGCAACGGCGCTGGCCATCTCCAGGTTCACCTCTCACCCGCCGAGCCGCTCAGCCGGCGGAGCCCGCGCAGATGGGCGTCGAGCCACATCCGGACGCTGTCCCGGGGCGCGCGCGACGTCTCGGCGGCGGCCGAAGCCGAGGTTGTCCTCGGGCACGACCACCCGGGCCCACGGAGCGAGATCGCGCGCCACCGCGGCCGAGCCGTCCTCCGAGCGATTGTCAACCACCCAGACATCGGCGCGCCCTGAATCGACCGCGGGATGCAATGAGCGCAGGCAGCGCAGGAGCAGCTCGCGCGTGTTCCAGGACCACCGCCACCGTCACCCGAGGACCACCGGGGCTCACCCGGTTCACTGGTTGCTCAGGGGACCCTGCCGACGCAGAACACAACCGCCCCGACCCCGGCCCGGTCGTAGATCGCTTCGGTCAGAGCCAGGACCGCACGGCCCGCGCGATTTGGATAGCGATCGGTGCGCCCGTTCAGCGCCCGGACAGAGCTGAGCGGCTCCATCAGCCGCCGATAGCGACCGTGGCGCACGAGGTCGTTGAGCGAGTCCTGCAGACTCTGCGGAGGCCCGACGTACGCCGGAGAGCGCACGAGCACGGGCTCGAGGCCAACCGAGCGCATCGTTCGCGACAGCGTTTCCGGCGTGTAGTGAACGAGGTGCTCGTGCGGGCGGAGCCCCGACCAGTGCTGCTTCAGCCGGCGACGCTGCACGCTCTTGAAGTTCGGCACCTCGATCGTGATGAAGCCACTGGGCCGGGCCCAGCGGGCCAGCGTGCTCAGAAAGGCGCGGCTGTCCGGGAGATGCTCGAGCACGTGAAACGCGCTGATGACATCGAAGCTCCGCTCGGGAAGTCCGGAGTCCTCGAGCAGGCAGATCTGGACGTCGAGGCCGCGAGCGATCGCCATCTCGGCCGCGGTCCGCTCCGGCTCCACCCCCTGCGCCCGCCATCCCCGCTCCTGCGCACTCAGCAGCACCTCGCCGGTGCCGGACCCGACGTCGAGCAGCGACCCGGCGGTGATCCCGCTCGCCTCCTCGATCATCGACAGTCGCCGCCCGGCGACTCGGTGCAGGTATCGCTGGAATCCGGGGTCGCGCACGTCGAGGCCGAACTGCCCGGCCTGGCCGAACATGTAGCCGTCCACATAGACCTCAGCCGGGTCGGCGTAGTCGGCCGCTGAGACCGTGTCGCAGGCGCTGCAGCGACGCAGGAAGTTCCCGTCGCCGAGGTCGAAGGCGCGGAGCGCGCTCGCCCCGCATGCCGGACACGCGGGAAGGCTTAGGATCTTCATCGGGCGCGAGTGTACGGGGCTCCGGCGGCGCTTCGCAGGACCTCCAGCCACCCTGCGGCGGTTTGCTGCCAGGTGAATCCATGCGCTCGCTGCACCCCCGCCGCGGACAGGCGCAGCGCCAGCTGCGGATCGGTGAGGACCGCACGGAGAGCTTCAGTCACCGCGGCGACGGTCGGCGCAACGATCACGCCGGCGTCGCCCACGACCTCCGGCAGCGCGCCCCGGTCGGAGACGACCACGGGTGCACCACAGGCCATCGCCTCCAGCGGCGTGAGCCCGAACCCTTCGTAGAGGCTGGGCAGGCAGAAAGCATCGGCGCCCGCCATCAGCCGCGCGAGCTCATCGTCGCTGAGGGCACCGAGCGCCACGACCCGTCCTGGAGCGCCGGGCAGCTCTCCCGTCGCTGCCCGCTCCAGCGCCAACGCATCGGAACCGTCGCCCGGCGGCCGCCCGGCGATCGCCAGCACGTGCGGGAGACCGGAGCCGGCCAACTCCGCCATCGCCGTCCGCAGCACGTCCAGGTTCTTGCGCGGATGCAGCACCGCCACATACAGGACGTAGGGCGCCTCGGCGCCGCCGCGCGCGCGGGCTACGAGCTTCCGACCGCCGGGCAGCCCGGGCCGGAAGCCGGGGTCGACTCCGTGATGGACGGCATGGACGCGGTCGAAGTCGAGCGAGTACGCGGCGGCGACGTCGCGGCGGG
>CAXMLR010000197.1:0-1666 GCA_964194275.1 uncultured Solirubrobacterales bacterium | reverse complement strand
GCCACACGATCTGTGCGGTGGTGACCGAAGAATTCCTCGAGCATCAGCGAGGCATCGGTAATGATCTCAGCACACCGGTGCCCCAGTACGGGTTCCCCGGTCTGGTCCCCGGCGATCGTTGGTGCGTGACCGCGGTCAACTGGCTGCGCGCCCACGCCGACGCCGCTGCGGCCTACGTCGTGCTCGCCTCCACCCACGAACGGGCCCTTGAGATCGTCCCGATCGCTGCGCTCGCCGAACACGCGGTCGACGTGCCCGCGGACCCAGGTTCGCTCGGAGATTAGTCATGTCCTCGGCGGCGCTGCGGGAACCCGGCGCGGAAACCCGGGGACGGCCGGTGTCCGGCTCGACTGTCAGCCAGGCCGGCGAACGCCGTTCGGCGCGCATCGAGTCGCTGCGCGCGCTGGCCGCCCTCGCCGTGCTCGCCTGTCACGGCTGGGCGTTCTCCAACGTGGTCGACTTCCGTGCCTACCACAGCCGGGTGATCCTCGGGGCCGGGTTCCTCGGCGTTGATGTGTTCTTCGCCCTGAGCGGCTACCTGATCTTCCTCCCGTTCGCGCGGCGCGACTATGGGGACGGACCGCGGATTCATCTCAGGAGCTATGCGATCAACCGCGCGCTGCGGATTCTGCCCCTCTATTACGTCGTCCTGATCGTCGTCGCCGTGGCCGACGCTGTGGCCCTGTCGACGTTCCTGCGCTTTGCTGTGTTCGGCCAGAGCTTCCGGGAGGACCTGGTCGCCAAAGCCCTCGATGGGCCGATGTGGTCGCTCGTCGTTGAGCTGCACTTCTACATCCTGCTGCCCCTGTTCGCCTGGGGCCTGGCGCGCCTCTCCCGGTCCGGCGCGCTGCGAGCCGCCTTCTGGCTGCTCGGGCTGGCGGCGGCCAGCGTGGCCGTCTACGAGGCGAGTTTTCCTCCGGCAGGAGTGTGGACGTTTTCGCTCCCGGCCAATTTCTTCTTCTTCGTTCCCGGCATGCTGATCGCGCTGCTGCGCGCTCGGCACGAAAGCGAGCTCCGGCGATGGCTTGATCACCCGCTGGCCCGAGTGGATCTATGGCTGGGGATCGCGGTCGTGATCTGGTTGCTCACCTTCGCCGACGCGAACCTCGAGTTCCGGCTCCTGCCGCTGGCTGCCCTCGGTGCCCTGCTCGTGCTCGCAGCCGTCGTGCTCCCCTTGCGTCACAGCTGGATCGACCCAATTTTCAACTCGCCGGCTCTCGCCGGCCTCGGTGTCGCCTCCTACAGCCTCTATCTCTGGCACTGGCCCCTGATGAAGTGGCTCCCCCACCCTGGCCGCCACGGCTACTCCGGCTGGCTGCTGTTCATGCTCTACGCCGCGCCGGTCTGCATCGCCGTCGCCCTGCTGTCCTACCGGATCGTCGAACGCCCTCCGCTGCGCCTGCGCCGGCGCTGGTTCACCGGGCCGACCAGGATGCCGTAGCGCACCGTCAGCTCTGCTTCGGGTTGCCGTGCCCGCCGATGACTTTGTCGTATTCGATGCCGGCTGCTCACCGGGATCGGCGCGCCCCGCGACTGGGCCGGATCGTTTCGCAGCTGCTCAGTCCTGGCGGGCGATTGTTCATCTGCGAGGGCCATCCGATGCTCCGGGCGCTCGATGAATGGCGCTTGATCGACCGGCCGTGGCGGCTACCCCACACCTTACGCC
>CAXMLR010000196.1:0-10034 GCA_964194275.1 uncultured Solirubrobacterales bacterium | reverse complement strand
GCGGGCCGGGCCGGGCCAGGCCAGGGGCGGGGCGGGTCGGGCCGGGCCGGGCCAGGGCCGGGTCGGCCCGGGTCGGCCGGCGGGCCGGGAGGGCGAACAAAGCACCAAATCGCGATCCGCGTCGCACGTTCGGTTCTTTACTCGCGCTCAGCACGAGTAAAGAACCAAGATCCAACCTGCAAAGCCGATTTTGGTGCCTTTTTCGCGTCGGAGACCGCTCACGCGCGCGGCGATCGGTCTGTCGTTGCTGAACCGGATCAGGCGCGAAGGCGTCGGCCTTCAGCCTGCGGCGAACCCCCGACCGTCACCCCGCTCGGGCCGCCCGCCGCTGCGCCGCACGCTCGCGCAGCTGCTCGTACTCGACCAGCCGCTTGAGCTGATGGAGCGAGCGACGGAGATGGCCGCGCACCGTCGGAGCGGCGATCCTCTCGGCCAGCCAGCCGGACAGTCCCGCGCCGGCGACGCCGTAGGCAAGGCGAAGCTCCACCTGGGTCTTGCCAGGGGCGGAGCTGCGCAGCCGGAACCGTCCGCGCTGGTCGATACCAGTGACCGAGGTCCAGGCGAAGTCGGAAGGCTCGTCCCATTCGACGATTTCGATCAGGCCGCCGACCTCGGCGGAGCCCACGCGCAGGAGCATCCGGTACCGCGCGCCGAGACCAGTGGCCGGATCACTGGCCACCTCCCAGCGGGTGATTCCGGACATGAAGCTGAGCGCTCGTCCCGGGTCGGAGGCAATTGCCCACACCGCGTCGATCGGCGCGGCTATCTGCGTTCTGGCCTGCACCCTCATCCGAGCACCGGCAGCCGCCGCTCGGCGGCGAGCGCGTCCAGGGTCTCCTGCATCAACCGGATCAGATGGTCGTAGATCTCATCCACGTCGGGGTCCGGCCCGAACTCGGCCTCGAGATCGATCGGGGGCAGCGTTTCGATCGTGATCTTGGCTGGGGCCGGGATGTGGCCGAGCATGTCTCCGACGTTCAGCCCCCACGGGAGCGCCAGCGAGATCGGCAGCACCTTCAGCCGGAACATCTTGTCGAGCCGAAGCAGGCGGGCGAGGCCCTCGCCCCGGCTGAGGAACAGCGCCGTTTCCTGGCCGCCGATCGAAACCACAGGCACGAGCGGGACGCCCTGGTCGAGTGCCAGGCGGATGAAGCCTTTGCGGTTGCCGAAGTCGACGCGGTGCCGTTCCCAGCTCGGGCGATGCACCTCATAGTCACCGCCGGGGTACACGAGCAGCGCGGCGCCCGAGCTGAGCGCCTTGCGCGCGTTCTCCGGCGATGCCGCCACAGTGCCGAACTTACGCAGCTGACCGAGCCCCGGCATCGACAGCACGAGGTTGTGAGCCAGCTGGAAGAACGCCCGCTCGACTCCGAAGTAGGTGTTGAACGCGAGGGTGAAGACCAGCGTGTCCGGAGTCAGATTCCCCCCGGAATGGTTGCCGACCAGCAGCACCGGACCTGAGTCTGGGATGTTCCCGAGACCGCGCACCTCGCCCCGGTACCAGAGGCTGGCGAACAGCCAGAGAAGCGGCAGCCTCTCCCGGATGAAATCCGCGTCACGCTCGTCGAGATCGGCCCGGGGAATCCGGCGCTGGGCCTGCTGAGCCACTGCACGCAGCGCGCGACTGATCAGCGAGCGCGCGGGCTCGTCGGCGGCTGTCTGTCCCTCGCCGTTCGCTTCGACGTACCCGTTGCGTTGGTGGGTGGCGGTGCCAATCTCTGCCACGGGAATCACCCGGTCGTGAATCAGGCTGCTTGCGAATCGGTGCCGACGAACTTCACGCCGGCAGGCACCGTCCGCTCGGCGCGCGCGAAGAAGTCCAGCAGCAGTTGGTTGATTTCCTCGGGGCGCTCGACCTGGGGTACGTGCCCGCACGACTCGATCGTGATCTGCTCCGCGCTGGGCAGCCATCTCGTCACGTGGCGCCCGAATGCGGCGGGCACCAACGGATCGAGCGTGCCCCACACGAACAACGCCGGGGGCTGCAGCTCGGCCAGACGCGGATAGAACCCATCCCGGCCGAACGGCGCTTCGAGGTAGATGTTCCGCGCGGAGGCGAGAAACGCATACCGTGCGCCGGCCGAGTGGTAGATACGACGAAATTCGTCGACCATCAGGTCGGCCACGGCCGGATCGATGACGTCCCGGTCGCCGAACATGCTCCAGAATTGGGACGCGACGGTGGCTCGGCGGAAGCCGTGAGGAAGCAGGCCGAACTCGGGCCGCAACAGCCGGACGATCGGATGAAAGCCACGCCGGAGCCATGCCACCGCGGGACACAGCAAGCCGAGGGCACTGACGCGTTCGGGGGCCGTCAACCCGATCTCGATTGCCACGCGGCCGCCCATCGAGTTTCCGACCACGTGTGCGCGCTCGATGTCCAGCTGGTCCATGAGCCCGAGGATGTTCTCGGCGTACCAGCGAGCGTTGTAGGCACCGCGAGCGGGCTTGCTCGAGGAGCCGAAGCCCGGAAGGTCAGGGGCGTGCACCCGGTAGCGCCGGCTGAGCGCGGCGGCCGTCTCGAACAGCGACGCCCGAGTGCCGCCGAGACCGTGCAGCAGCAGCACATCCGGGCCCGTTCCCATCGTCAGGGTCGAGATGTGATGGCGACCGACCGGCACGTCGTAGATCTGCAGCAGCGGGGGCCGCCCGTTTGGAAGCCGGAACATGCCCTCAAAGCCGACGGCATAGTCGAGGTTTCCCCGGACGCTGAGCAGACGGCGCTGAAAGGCCTGAACACCGGAGAACTCGCCCTGGCGCAGGCGCAGCCAGGTGTCAGCATCCGTCGACAGGGTGACGTCCGGGGAACGTCTGGTAACGCCCTTGCGCACGCGGGCGCCGCGACTGGTACAGCGAACCTCCCAAGTGTGACCGAGGTCACATAACCGCACGTGATAGGTGGCATCGAAGTCCGGGTGGGCGCCCAGAAAGCGATCCGGCAGCGACCGGAAAGCCTGCTCGACGACTGCCAGCCGCTGCGAGTGAGGAAGCTGGCCTGGCACCGCGGCCAGCCTATCGACCGACGCGGGCAGACGCGCCGCAGAACGCTAGGGTTGCCGGAAGGTGGCCATGATTTCGCTGCACGACACGCGTTCGGGACGGGTGCTGGCGCTGGAGCCACGGGTTGGCCGCCGGGTTCGGATCTACGCCTGCGGCCCGACGGTCTACGGTCGCATCCACGTCGGCAACGCCCGTCCCTTCGTGGTGTTCTCGCTGATGAAGCGATTCCTCGAACACGAGGGCTACGAGGTCACGTTCGTCGCGAACATCACGGACATCAACGACAAGATCTACGCGGCCGCACACGCCAGGAGCATCGGCAGCAAACGGCTCGCCGATGAAATGATCGCCGCATATATCGCCGATACCGACGGGCTGGAGCTCGGCCGGCCCGATCATGAGCCGCTCGCCAGCGAGACGGTCCCGGAGATTGTCGCGTTGATCAAGACCTTGGTTGAGCAGGGACATGCGTACGAGGTCGAGGGGGACGTCTACTTCTCGGTCAGGTCATACCCCCGATATGGGGAACTCTCCCACCGCAACATCGACGAAATGGATCAGGGCGAGGGAAAGGAAGGTTCCGGCCGTAAGCGGGATCCCCTGGATTTCGCCCTCTGGAAGGCGACGAAGCCCGACGAGGACTCCGCCTGGAGCTCGCCATGGGGGCAAGGGCGGCCGGGGTGGCACATCGAATGCTCCGCCATGGCCGAGGCGCTGCTGGGCGTCGACATCGAGATCCACGGCGGTGGATCCGACCTGATCTTCCCTCACCACGAGAACGAGGCGGCGCAGACCCAGGCCGGCCGAGATGCGCCGCTGGCGCGGCTCTGGGTGCACAACGGAATGGTCCGGCTCAATCAGGCGAAGATGGCGAAGTCGGTGGGCAACATCTTCGTGCTCCACGACGCCCTGGCGAGACACGGACGGGACGCCCTAATCATGTACTTCTGCTCGGGTCACTACCGGCAGCCGATCGAATTCGACGACGACCGCCTGTCTGAGGCAACGGCCAGCGTGCAGCGCGTGCGCGAGGCAGGCCGTAGGCTGCATGCTGCGCCGTCCCCTGGCTGGTCAGCGTCACTGCGGGAGCGGTTTTTCGCCGCGCTGGCAAATGATTTCAATACGCCGGCCGCGCTCGCGGCGCTGTTTGACTGGGTCAGGGAGGCCAACAGCTCGACTGAGCCAGTAGGCGACCAGGACCTGCGCGAGCTACTCGGCGTGCTCGCGCTTCAGAACCTGCTGGACGCCGACGACGGCGTAGTACCGGAAGCGGTTCGCCAGCTCGCCGACGCGCGCGCACAGGCCCGCGCCACCGGGGACTTTGCCCAGGCCGACCGCCTCCGCCAGCAGCTGCGAGAACAGGGCTGGGAAGTCCGCGACGGGCCGGGCGGCCCTGAGCTGGTCCCGCTGCGGTGATTTTGTACGGACGCAACCCGGTCCGTGAAGCCTTGCGCGGGCCTCGTCAGGTGCAGCGAATCTGGGCGACCGCGGGCACGCTGCGCGAGCCGTGGCTGGCGCCGGGGGCCGCAACCCTGATTGCAGCCGCGGCGGAGCAGATCGAGAGCCTGAGCGGCTCCTCGGCGCATCAGGGCATCTGCGCAGAGGTCGAGCCGTATCGCTACGCGCGAGCGGAGGACGTGCTGACCGTTCCGGCGGGGCTGATCGTCGTGCTCGATCAGGTCCAGGATCCTCAGAACCTCGGCTCGATCTGCCGCAGCGCGGAGTGCGCCGGAGCCGCCGCGGTGGTGATTCCCGAGCGGCGTTCCGCCGAGGTCACGGCCGCGGTCTGTAAAGCGTCGGCCGGGGCGGTCGAGCATCTGCAGGTGGCCCGGGCGCGCAACCTGGCCGACTTCCTCGCCGATGCCAAGGCGTCCGGCGCCTGGTGCTACGGCGCGGACGCCGCCGGCGCCGTCGCCTATGACGCGGTTGATTGGCAGGGCAAGGCGGTCCTTGTGCTCGGCTCAGAGGGCCGCGGCCTGCGCCCACGTGTGGCGGCAGCCTGCGATGCGATCGTGGCACTGCCGATCCATGGGCGAATCGAATCCCTGAGTGTCAGCGCCGCCGCAGCAGTTCTGCTCTACACCGCCGCGCGCAGCCGCGGTTGAGCCTTTCCGATTCTGGAGAAGCTTCGCTCAGGCTTGACAGCGATGCGTTGCTATGTCAAGCTCGCGGCGGGAGATAAGGATCAACTCGAGCTTTAGGGCTTGACTTGGCGAGGGGGTGCGGCAACAACAACCCGCATCCGATTATGAATAGGTGCGGCGCCAGGGGAGGTAACGCGCCACGAACTCCGATACTCCGCAGCTGCGAAGCCGTGGGGCAAGAAGGGAACGTGTCGTGGCTAGACTATCTGCAAGCCCTCAGTCTCAACCTCAGGTTGAGGATGGGTTCCTGATCGCCTTAGCGAAGCAGGGACACCCTGACGCGTACGACCGGATCGTCCGCCGCTACTACGGCTTCGTCCGCCTCAAGGCCTCGTCGTACTTCCTGGCGGGTGGCGATTCCGACGACCTGATCCAAGAAGGTCTCGTCGGCCTCTACAAGGCCGTACGCGACTACCGCACTGACCGGGAATCCAGCTTCCGAAACTTCGCGGAGCTGTGCATCACGCGTCAGATCATCACCGCCGTCAAGACGGCCACGCGCAACAAGCACACGCCGCTGAACCAGTACGTGTCGTTCTCGAGCACTCCTGGGGGTAATGGGGGGGACAATGAGCCGACGCTCGACGAGATGCTCCCCGGCTCGACGGTCCACGACCCGGTCAATCAGGTGATTTCCTCGGAGGAGCTGCGAGCGCTGGTCGCGTGCATCTCCACCGCCCTATCGGAGTTGGAATCGCGCGTGCTGGCGCTGTACCTGGATGGGCACTCCTACGAGGAGGTCGGGCGCAGGCTCGGGTGCGACTGCAAGACCGTCGATAACGCCCTTCAGCGCGTCAAGCGCAAAGTGGGACACCACCTCGCTGAGCGCAGCGTGCCCGTCTGATCCCGGCGTCAAGACGCCAGCCGGCCGAGATTCGGTTCCCGGCCGTAGGTGCTGAAGGCACGGAAGCGCGAGAATTCCCGGTGGCCTGGGCCGTGGAAATCAGACGATCCCGTGCTCAGCAGCCCCAGCTGCTCGCAACGATCGGCGAGCAGCGCTGACTGCTGGCGATCATGGGTCTTGTAGAAGCATTCGACGCCGTCCAGACCGGCGGCGCGGAAGCGGTCGATCGTAGCCAGAACCTCAGCCGGCTCCGCGACGTCCCAGAACGGATGCGCCCAGACCGCGACACCTCCGGCCTCGTGGATCGCGCGGATCGCGTGCTCGACTGAGGGGGCCTCACGCGGGCGGAAGGCCGGCGCTCCCTCGACCAGGTAGCCGACGAGGAAGGCCGTGGGATCGCTCCGGCCCTCCCGGGCCAGACGTTGGGCGTTGGCGGGGTGCTCGACCACAGCCTGGGCAAGGTGGGGACGCCCGATCGACTTCCCCTGCCGCGCGCGCTCGCGCAGGACTCGGTCGTCGAGTTCGAAGCCGAGCTGCCTGATCGCCTCGGCCATTGCACTGGCACGGCATTCGCGCTCGCCTCGAAACGCCTCCAGCCGTGCGCGCAGGACCTGGTCACGCTCGTCGATCAGATAGCCCAGGACGTGCAGATCGCCTTGGCCTGCGTCGAGCGTCGAGATCTCCACTCCCGAGACGAGTCGCAGTCCCAGTGCGCCCGCGGCGTCAGCGGCCTCGGACACCCCATCGACGCTGTCATGGTCGGTCAGCGACAGAAGCTCCACGCCGGCCTGCGCGGCCCGCCGAACCACTTCACTCGGGCTGAGCGCCCCGTCGGAGTGCTCGGAGTGGCTCTGCAGGTCGAACTTGGGCACAGACTCAGCCAAGCGTCGCAGCCTAGTCTGTCCGCAACTCTTGAAGCGACTGGTCGCGTAGCCTGCTTGGAGGACGGGCCTTGATCAACCAACGCGAACAGGAGCCACCGTTGGGCGCACAGCGTCGCCACCTCCGTATTGCGACGGCACCAATTGCCGCTGCCGGGCTGATCGCGGGCTACGGAATAGCGATGGCTACGGGCTCGCGTCCGTTGGGCGGCGTCGTGCTCGCGGGCTTCGCGCTCGTATGTCTCGCCATCTGGTTGCGCCGTGATGGCCGCAGGACCGCGGGGGTGCTGACGGTCGCCGGGCTGCTCGCCTTCGCGCTCTCGCACGTGCTGGCACTAATCGTTGGGGCGTGGCCGGCGGTGCTGATCACGGCGGCCGCTCTCGCGGCTCTCTGCTGGCAGATCTCCGATGCACGGGCGCTGGCCGCGGCTCACGCGCGCCCGGCGTAGCACCCCGGGGTCCTCCACCCGCCCCGCGGCGCGCATCTGCAACACCGGCGTCGGGAAGATCGGGCGATAGCCTCCGCGAGATGAGCCCCGGGCGCGGCAGCTCCGATTCTCCATCCGGAAGATTGCTCGTTCTCCAACACATTGCTTGTGAGCCGCCTGGAGCCTACGAGGAGGAGCTGCTCGACTGGGGTGCGGAGCTTGTTCGTGTCGAGGTCGACGACGGCCAGTCGCTGCCCGACTGGCGGCGGTTCGATGGCATCATTGCCATGGGCGGCCCGATGGGTGCCTACGAGGATCAGCGGCTGCCATGGCTGCGAGCCGAGAAGATGCTGATCGCCGAGGCGGTTCGTGGCGGTGTGCCGTTCTGGGGAGTTTGCCTCGGCGCCCAGCTGCTGGCGGCCAGCCTCGGAGCGCGCGTCACGCCGGGCGCAGAGCCGGAGGTTGGCGTGCTCGCCGTGAGGCGAACCCAGGAAGCCACCGAAGACCCGGTGTTTTCCCTCGCGCCAGAGGAGTTCAAAGCGCTGCAGTGGCATGGGGACACGTTCGAGCTGCCCCAGGGCGCCGTTCGGCTGGCCGGTTCGGACGCCTACGAGCAGCAGGCGTTCTCGCTCGGCCGCGCCTACGCGCTGCAGTTCCACATCGAGGTGGATGGTTCGCTCGCGCGGGACTGGGGCGATGTGCCGGCCTACGCGGCCAGCCTGGAGTCGATCATGGGCGACGAGGCCCTGCCCCGTCTGCTGGAGCAGGTCAAGGCGCACGAGCAGGAGATGACCCAACTGGCGCGGAGCCTGTTCGCCGCTTGGCTCGAGCGCGTCGTCGGCCTCCGGCAGCCGACCGCCGGCTAACCCGGCCGGGCGGCCCGCTGTGGCGCGATGCCTTTCGGGTGCTGAGCCGGTCGAAGGTACAGACCAACCAGAGGAGGTGTGCATCGGCTTCGTTCGGTGCACGCAACGGTGTCGTTTGACGGCTTCCTTCGCCGGACCAAATACGAGCCGTGATTTTCGTAGGCTCGTGACCTAAGACAGCAGCTTGCCCGTCAAACTCATCGCCTGCGCCGATGTGCTGTCACGGTCGCTGACCTACGCGCACGACGACGCGGACGGCGCGGGTCGGGGAAGCGAGGGAGAGAAAGTCGCGGACGGGTCCGTGATGGACGCAGAACGGGCAAGTCAGCCAATCAGCCAGTGACAGTGAATCGGCTCCGATCGCAATCGGAGCATCACAACGAGCGCACGCCAGCGTGCCGGCTGCCATTCGGTCAGAGCGCGTGGCCCGTCGCTGCTCTTCATGGGTGACAGCGATGTGCGCTCCGTCCGGTGCGCCGCGCCGCGGTGACCCAGCGATGCCATGAAGGAACGTCACTGACCCGAGTCTAGGCCGCCGCTCGCGCGGGCCGATCACTTCGTGTTCGGTCAGCCGTGGGTCGACTGCGCCACGGCGTGGGAGACGTACGTCGAGCGGTTGAACAAGCCGGGAGGCCGAGTGAGAAACTCCCGGCTCCGGTAGAGCACTCGGCGGTCGGCCTCGAGTAGCGCGCCGGTTGAGGGATCGACGATCATCCCCATCTCCACGGGGCGGATCCTAACGGCGATGCCGGTTCCGACCCGTCCGATGCTGTCCTTGACCGGTCCGAGCAGGCGCAGACCGGGCGTGTTGGCAAGAACGCGATAGGCGCCGCCACCAGCCGGGGCGGGGCCGGCACCGCGCCCAGGCCGCGAACCACCGACTGGGGTCAGTCGGTAGCCGGAGTAGTCGAGCGTAGGAACCGAGACCGGGGGATCCGTTGAGAAGATTGAAGGGGCGCGGGGATGCTTGGAGCTTCTGTGTTCCGCGCGGATCGGAGGGCCCGGATGACTCTCAGGCGCGATCCGCGGGCGGGCGGCCGCTTGTCTCGCTGGCACGTCCGTCCCGCGCGAACAAGGAACCAGAATCACCCGCGCCGGTGGCCGCTCCGGAGTAGGTCAAGGCGCGGCCAGGCCACCACGCGCCGCGATCCTCGCGGATGCTTCTTCCCGCCCGCTCGTAACGGCCGAACGCTGATCGCCCCGGCAGCCGACCACGGCGCTCACGGCGCGGCGGTCCTGCGCGTCGCGCAGGCGGCCGGCCGACATGGGCGGCCGGGGGTCGGTCAAGGCGCTCGCCTCCTGCGCTCGCCCCGACCCCCGCCGGCGTCGAGAGCGCGCGCCCGCGGCGGAGCCCGAACGCTGGCCGCCACCGTGACCTCGTGGTGGGAGGCGCGCCTCACCGGGTGATGGCCGGCACCGGCTCTTGTGGCCGGATCGCCGAAATCGTCAGCCCGCGGCGACGGGAACGCTCGCGGCAGTCTCGTCGCGGATCGCCCTGGCCCGTTCGCGGCTGTCGCGTGAGGAGATGAGCACGGCGGCCAGGAGGGCGCCAGCGAGGGCGAATCCGGCCCCGACCATGAACGCCCGGTCAAAGCCTTTGGTCAACGCGACGGATGCGTTGTGGATCCCGGCGTGGAACAGGTCTTGCGTCCGGCTGTTGGCGATGGTGGCGAGGATCGCCAGCCCCAGCGCGCCGCCGACCTGCTGCGATGTGTTGATCAAACCGGAGGCGAGCCCCGCTTCGCCAGCCTCGGTGCCGGTCACCGCGGCGATCGTCACCGGCACGAAGGCAAAGCCGAGACCGAAGGCGGCGAGCAACGACGGGCCGAGTACATCGGCGGCGAAGGATCCCCCGGTGGCCGGTACCTGGG
>CAXMLR010000195.1:0-3555 GCA_964194275.1 uncultured Solirubrobacterales bacterium | reverse complement strand
CCGAGCAGCTCGCGGATCGCATCGGCTCGGCGGTGTTGCAGCAGGGCCTGCGCGAGTATTACCACCCGCGGACCGGTGCCGGCATGGGCGCGGTCGCGTTCGCGTGGTCGACGCTGGTCATGGAGCTGGCGGCGCGCGAACCCAGAGCCCGCACGAGCTATCTCGAGTCCCCGGCGTCAGACGCCGGCTGACTGATACTGCTGCGCGGCCGCGGCGTAGCGATCCATCGCCTGCTCGACCTGTTCTGGTCCCGATGAGGGCAGCCAGAACAGGCTCCGGTGGACGCCTGCCGCCTCGAAGCGCTCGATCCGCGCTGGATCTCTCATCATCCCGGCAATGGTGATCGGGATCGGAGCCCGATCGGCCTCCTCGGCCTTGCGAGCCAGCTCGCGGCAGCGTTCGATCATCCCGTCATCGGGACCGATCCGGTTGGGCATCCATTCGTCGCCGTAGCTCACCACGCGATCGAGCACGTTCGGGCCGTTGCCCCCGACCAGCACGGGCGGATGGGGACGCTGCAGCGGTTTCGGCCAGCACCAGATGCGCTCGAACTTCACGTGCTCACCGCGGTAGCTCGCCTCGTCCTGGGTCCAGATCTCCTTCATCGCCTCGACACGCTCACGCATGACGCCGAACCGGCGCGACGCATCGGTTCCATGGTTGGCCATCTCCTCCACGTTCCAGCCCGCCCCAACCCCGAACAGGAACCGTCCGCCGGAGAGCCGGTCGAGCGAGGCGACCGCCTTGGCGGTGACGATCGGATCACGCTCGATGATCAGGCAGATCGCCGTGCCCACCCGCAACCTCTGCGTCGCCGCGGCGGCGATGCTCAGCGCCACGAACGGGTCATAGGTGCGGCTGTACTCCGGCGGTAGCTCCCCGCCCGCGGGGTACGGCGTCTGGCGCGCGGCGGGGATGTGCGTGTGCTCGGGAAACAACAATGCTTCGAATCCCCGGTCCTCGGCCATCCGGGCGAGCTCGGCCGGTGACTGCACCTCCTCGGTGGGAAACATTGCGACGGCGAAGTTCATCGAAGGTTCAGCCTATCCGGATGCACGCGCGCTACCGTGAGAGCATGGAAACAGACACCAATCCCAATCCTCAGGCCAGCGTTGATCTCACCAACGATCAATGGCGGGAGCGCCTGACTCCCGAGCAGTACGACGTGCTCCGCCGTCACGGCACCGAGCGTCCGTTCACGGGACGGTACGTGGACGTAAAGCAGGACGGCATCTACTGCTGCGCGGGCTGCGGAGCAGAGCTGTTCAGCTCGGAGACCAAGTTCGATTCCGGGACCGGTTGGCCGAGTTTCTCTGAGCCCGCAGTGGCCGAGAACGTCGAGCTGCGCTCAGACCGCAGCCTGTTCATGACCCGTACCGAGGTCGTGTGCAAACGCTGCGGCGGCCACCTCGGTCACGTCTTCGATGACGGACCCCGTCCCACCGGTCAGCGCTACTGCATCAACTCCTGCGCGCTGGAGCTCGATCCGGCCCGCTCGGAGTCCTAGTCGTCGAGCCGCTCGGCTGCCTCAGCCGAGCGGCGACGACGCCATCGCACCACGAGCCAGACGACCGCTGCCACGCCGAGGGCGATCGCGGCGTACACCCCGACCTGGGTGATGACCTTGGCCGCGGCGTCGCCGCCGAAGTAGCCGACGAGCCCAAACGTCGTCGCCCAGGTGACCGCCCCCAACGCGTTCCAGAAAAAGAAGATGTGGAACGGCATGCGGTTGATGCCGGCCAGCCACGCGGCCGCGATCCGCACCAGCGCGATCCAGCGACCGAGGAACACCGCCTTGTTCCCGTGCTTGTCGTAGAACTTGTCGCCGGCGGCCAGCGCGCGGACTCGATGGTGCTCGAAGGGCCCCGGAGCCCCCAGCACCTCACGGCCGATCTTTCGCCCCAGCACGTAGCCGATGTTGTCGCCGAGCATCGCCGAAGCGATCGCGATCACGATCACCAGCCAGATCTGAAGCTTGTGCTGGCTGGCCAGCACGGCGGCGAGCACGAGCGCCGTCTCGCCCGGCGAGGGCACCCCCATCGATTCCAGCCCGATGATCGCCGGAAGCGCGTAGCCGAGGCTGCTGGAAACACCGATGATCGCCGCCCAAGTGAGCATCACGCGGGCGGATTGCGCAAGACGGCCAGCAGCGACAGGCCCGCGGGAAGCGTCCGGCCGCGCGTCAGCCACCGCGCTTCGAGCGCCATCGGCCGCTCGAGCATGCCGTTCAGCCATGGTGGCCCGAGCTTCAGCTCGGGCGTGTAGTCGGCGCTGGTGCGCCGCCGGCGCTGGGCGAGCCGGACGGCCGCAGCCGGCGCCAGCAGAAGACTGTTGAAGGACGTCATTCGCTCCACGCCCCAGCCGGCCTCCGTGGCGGCCGCTCGCAACGTACCGCGTGCGTAGCGGCGGAAGTGATGATTTGCCTCATCGTGCAGCGACCATAGAGCCTGGTACGCCGGGACGCTCACCAGCAGCCACGCTCCGGGCTTGCTAACCCGGCGCAGCTCGCGCAACGTCAGACGGTCATCCGGGGTGTGCTCGATCACGTCGAGGCAGGTGATCAGGTCGAACGTCGCGGCGTCCCATGGCAACTCCTCGAGCCGGCCTATGCGCACGTCGAAGTCGCCGCGCCCGCGGGCCACCTCGGCCGCCTCCGGACTGAGCTCGATCCCGGAGACGGAGCCAAGCGGCGCCAGCTCCTCCAGCGTCCGCCCGGAGCCGCAACCGGCGTCGAGCACCTCAGCGGGCCGCGGCAGCGGCAGCCGCTGCAGCTCGGCGTCGATGATTCGCCGGCGACCCCGGTACCACCAGTGGTGCTCATCGACATCCAACATCGCCTTCATCAAGCGCGCGTCCATGGCGCTGATGCTGTCAGCTAAGCGAACGCCACGACGTCTTCCTCCGGGGCACGGGCGCCGGGGAGCCGCAGGGTGAACGTCGCACCCGGACCCGGGGAGTCCTCCAACGCCAGCGTTCCCCCCATCCGCTCGGCCAGCTCGCGGCCGATGGCCAGACCGAGGCCGAACCCGGACTGGCCGGCCGTGTCACGCCCCCGATGGAAGCGCTCGAAGATCATCGCCCGCTCGTCGAGCGCGACCCCCGGCCCCTCGTCTCGCACACTCAACGACGGCTCCGACTCGCCGTGGAGGACCACGGCGATTTGGCCGCCCGGCGGGCTCAGCCGCACCGCGTTGTCCAGCAGGATCCGCAGGATCCGCGCCACGCTTCCTGGGTCGGCGAGCACCCACACCGCTCCCGCGTCCTCCTCCAGGGTGCAGACGATGCCCCGCGCGCTGGTCCCCAGCTCGAACTCCGCCAGTACCGCCCGACTCAGCTCACCGAGCTCGACCGGCTCTGAGCGCAGCTGAACCTCGGCGTCGAGGCGGCTGAGATCGAGCAGGTCCCCCGCCAGGCGACCGAGGCGCCTGGACTGCGCGCGAGCCCGCTCGAGCAGCGAACGAGCGTCCTCGAGGTCCGGCGAACCGCTGCGGAGATCGTCGTCGAGCAACTCGAGCATCCCGTCCAGTGAGGTCAACGGCGTGCGCAGCTCGTGCG
>CAXMLR010000194.1:0-7906 GCA_964194275.1 uncultured Solirubrobacterales bacterium | reverse complement strand
CCCGGCCCGACCGGCCGGCCGGCCGACCCGGCCGCGGTGAAGGTGATCCGCGCCTGGTCGAGCGCCCTCCGCCGAGGCGATGTCCGCGGGGCCGCAGCCTACTTCGCGCTCCCCAGCCTGATCGCGAACGGGTCGGGCGCCAGCGGCGTCGCGGTGATCACGATCCACACGCGTGCGCAGGCAGATGCAGCCAACGCGACGCTGCCATGCGGAGCGCAGTTCATTCGGGCCGATCAGCGCGGCCGTTACGTCAATGTCCTATTTCGACTGACAAATCGTTCCGGTCCAGGCGGCGGTTGCAGCTCCGGAGTCGGCCAGACGGCGCGGACCAACTTCGTCATCGTTGGCGGCCGCATCGTCGAATGGATCCGCGCGCCCGAGGATCCGGGGGATAACCGCTCACCCGCCCAGCCGGCACCGGCGCCTCCATCGACCCGGCAACCCTCCGGACCGGTTATCTGAGCGGCGCCGAGGCGATGGCTATGTCGAGGGCTCAGAGGAACCCGGAGCAGCCGCGGCTCGACGCCGTGACGCCGGGTCTAGTTCCGGGCTTCAAGAAGTCGGAGCCAGATCTCGCTGACCGTCGGGTAGGACGGCACGACGTGCCACAGCGTGTCCAAGGTGACCTTGCCGACGATCGCGGTGGTGGCGGCATGGAGGAGTTCGGCCACGTCAGGGCCGACGAACGTGGCGCCCACGAGGGTGTCCGCCGAGCGATCGATTACCAGTTTGGCTCGTCCGGTGTAGTCATCACGCAAAAGCGCTGCCCCGGCGATCGACCCGAGGTCGTACTCGAGCGTCTCGACATCGACGCCCTGCTCACGGGCGGCTGCTTCGGTGAGCCCGACTGACGCGACTTGCGGTTCGGCGAAGACGACGGCGGGGATCATGCCGTGATCGGCCCGGTCGAGGTATCGGGAGCCCTCGAGCGAGCGGCCCTCAGCACGGGCTGCGATTACGGCACCGGCGATCCGGCCCTGGTATTTGCCCATGTGGGTGAGCAGCGCGCGCCCGCAGATGTCGCCGACCGCGTAGAGCCAGGGCTCGGCACCGATCACCGTCATGTGGTCGTCGGTGGTGATGAAGCCGTGAGAGTCGCTGGTCTCGACGCCGACGCGCTCAAGCCCGATGTCGGCTGAGCCCGGGGTGCGACCGGCGGCGACAACGATCTCGTCGACCTCGAACTCCGATCCTCCCGCCCGGACCGTGGCCGGCCCGCCATGGATCCGACCAATCCCGCTGTCCTGCACATCTGCGCGCGCGACCGAGTCCATCTTGGTGCCCACCCGCACCGTGACGCCGAGCTGCTCGAACCTGGCGGCCATCAGCTCGCCGGCAAACGGTTCCTGCTTGCCCAGCAGCGATGAGCCGCGTTCGATCACGGTCACCTCCTGCGCACCCAGGCCACTGAGCCAGGTGATCGCCTCGCAGGCGACCACGCCACCGCCGATGACCGCCACCCGCCGGGGCACCTCGCGGAGGTTCGTCACATCACGCGAGGTCCACGGCTTGGCCTCGGCCAGGCCCGGGACGGGCGGGACCGCCGCAGCGGTGCCGGTGGCGACTACCACCGCCTGGCGGGCGTGGAGCCGGCGGCTGCTTCCGTCGGGGGTGGTGACCTCGACGGTCTTCACGTCGGCCAGCCGCCCCCAGCCCCGGACCAGGTCGATCCCCACGCTCTTGGCCCAGTCGACCTGCGAGGAATCGTCGCGGTTGTGGGTGAACTTGTCCCGCCGGGAAAGGACCGCCTCCAGATTCAGCGGCCCGGTGACCGCCTCGGCCACGCCGGGCAGCGCACGTGCTGCGGCGAGCAGGTCAACGGGTCGAAGTAGCGCTTTGCTCGGCATGCACGCCCAATACGAGCATTCGCCGCCGACCAACTCGGCCTCGACGATCACCGCGGTGCGATCGCTTCCCTGAATGGCGTACTGGGCTACGTTTTCGGCCGGAGGGCCGCCGCCGATGACCACAACGTCCCACTCCGTGCGCGTTTCATTTAGCTCGGGCATCCCGGCAACCTAACGCTTCCGGGCCGGCCGGCGAAGTCCGTGGCGGTCGATCAGGCCCGCACCCGGGGACCCGCCCGTGTCGGCCGGCGGCGGGCACGCCGTCTCTGGGCCGAAACCGTGAGGGTTGAGGGTCATGCCGACACTTGCGCGGCCGATGGCGATCCGGATCAGAGGACGAACCGACCCAGGACGGTCCGGGCGATCGATGAGCGGGTAGAAGGGGGCACCGCCACCAATCGAACGGAGCCCCCGATGGGTTTTGACCAGTATCACGAGCCGGCGAGCGAACTCAGCGCCGAGACACGCACGTTTGCCCGCATGATCGCCTCGCTCACCGAAGAAGCCGAGGCGATCGGCTGGTACGCACAGCGGATCTCGGTGGAGGCTGACGACGACGCCCGCGCGATCATGGAAAACGCCCAGCAGGAGGAGTTCAAGCACTTCGCCATGGACCTCGAGTTCCTGGTCCGCCGCACGCCCAAGTGGCGCATCGCGCTGCAGAAGGTGCTGTTCACCGACGGAGACATCGTGGAGGCGGGCGAGGAGGCCGAGGAAGCCGAGGACGAGATCGACGGCTGATCGATCAGATCATTCCGGCCCGCGGTCGGCGTGTTTGCGCTGGCCCACGTACCGAGCCAGGGTGACGAGGGCGCCGGCGATCTGCTGTCAGCGCTTTGCCATCTATCCCACCCTCACGTACGGCGTGCCGGTCCCCCACCAGCGCATGGCGGCGGCGAGGTTCTTGGCTGCCGAGCGGATCACCGTGGTCGCGCTCGACCCGCTCACGGCCGCCAATTCCGTCTGAGTGCCGCTGCTGGAGAGTCTGGGGTGGCGGACTACTTCCGGGCGATCGCGGCCGGCCAGGCGCCTCGTGTCTGCGAACTGAGTACCGTGCCGGCGATCGCGGCCCAGTTCCAGCGTCACGACGCGACCGAGGCGATCTGCGTCCAAGCGCTGACGCGGGTGCTGACCAGCGCCACAGCGCTCAGGAACAGCGCACGCGCAACCGCGGTTGGACCGGCGGTGTTGACCTCCGGCTACGGCTACGTCGAGATTGCGATGCCGCCCAAGCGCCAGGGCCAATACGTCCCCGTTCGCCTGGTTCGAGGCCGCTGGAGAGTGGACGGGATCCCCGTCCCGTCGCGGGACGGCGGCTGATTCGATGCCGGTGCGCGCCAGATTCCGCTGGAGCTGGTGGCTGGCCCCGTCGGGGCTGGCGGTGATTCTGGTTGCGCTGTTCCCGCCGGGGGCGAGCGCACGGACGCTTCATACGGTTCTGCAGGACGATGATCTGTCGCTGTTCGCCGCGCAGGGGCTGCCGCAGTACATGAGGCAGTTGCGCTGGCTCGGCGTCGACGAGCTGCGGATCTCCGCGGAGTGGAAGCTCGAAGCGCCGGACCCGGACTCGGCCCGGGTTCCGCGTGCGTTTCGCGCCGACGCGCCGAGCTCGTACACGTCGGCTGGGATCCAGCTTCTCGACACGGCCGTCAGAGCAGCGGCCGGCGCCGGTCTGCATGTGATCATCGACCCGGCCTTCTCCGCTCCGCGGTGGGCGACGTCGAATCCGGCTCCCCCGCGCGGCGCGCGTGAGCCTTGGTACAACGCGAACATCGACGTCCGGCAGGCCGCGGCCTGGGAGCAGATGCTCGCGCGGCGCTACGCCGGTGGCTTCACGCCGCCGGGGGAGCGCACCCGGCTGCCCCGGGTCGACACGTTCACGCTGTGGAACGAGCCGAACGAGCAGGGCTTTCTCGAGCCACAGTGGCGAAACGGCGTCCCGGTGAGCGCGGACTGGTACCGGCAGCTGGTAGCCGTGGCCTACCCGGCGATCAAGGCCGCCTCACCATCGGCCACCGTGTTGATCGGTAACACCAGCGATTCTGGGGCGGACGCGCAAGCCGGCCACGGGGGAGTGGCGCCGCTGGCGTTCCTGCGGCGTCTGGCGTGTGTTGACGCCCACCTGCAACCGGTCCACGATGGATCGTGCGCGAGCTTCCAGCCCGTCCCCGCCGACGGATACGCCCACCATCCTTATGAGCGCAATGCGCCCCCGTGGGTGCCGTCGGGCCCGCAGCGGCCGGACTGGGCGCAGATGGGCGACCTGATGCGGCTGCAGACGCTGTTGAGCGAACTCGTGGCCAAGCATCGCCTCGCTCCGGGGGTGGAGAACCTCTGGCTGACCGAGCAGGGCTATGCCTCGAACGCCGAGCTCACGGGGATGCCGTGGACCGAGGCTCAGCAGGCGCAGCTGAACTCGGCGTCCGAGTACCTGGCCTGGCGCGACCGGCAAGTCGCTTCCTTCGCTCAGTTCCTGCTGCGCGACACGCTGACGAACGAAACCTTGGCCGCGCGCGCCAGAACGGGGGATCCTCGCCGCCTGCTGGCCGGCACCTGGACGACGGGACTGCTCCGTGAAAGCTTCGCTCCCAAACCGGCGCTGTGGATGTTCCGCTCGCCGATCGTCGCGCGCGTCATCAATGCCCCCTTGCCGCTGTCCGCGGCGGGGATGGCGACCACCGTCTCCGGCCTGCCGTCACGGCTGCTCGATGTCTGGGGGCGCGCGCGGCCGATGCACACACCGACCCTCGTGCAGGTTCAGCTCAGCGACGGTGTCGGCTCGTTCCAGGCCGTCGCCAGCACCGCCACCGCCACCGCCACCGATGCGAATGGCATCTTCGAGGTACTCGTCCCGCTGCCGGCAAGCTCCAGGGCGCAAGTGCGTTTCCGGTGGCTGGCGGCCGATGGCAGCTGGCAGACATCGCCATCGACGCCGCCGGTAAACATGGGCGGCTGACGGGTCAGCTCTCCGGCAGGTTCCAGCCGAAGTACACCTCCGCCCGGCGGATCTTGTCGCCCTCGAAGGTCAGGACCTCGGTGTTCACGCCCGCGGTCCCGTCGGGCTTGATCAGTTTGTAGGTGACGATCACCTCGTCGCCCGACTGGATCAGGCGCAGGAAGCTGAACGCCTGGCCGCGGCCGGCTCCGGGCCAGCAGCGCTCAAAGTACCCGGCGCGATCCAGCTCGGGGTCCAGCGGGCTGGAGAAGCGGAAGCTCGCGCTCAGGGCCCGCTCGACCGCCTCACGGTCGCCCGCGGCGAACGCCGCGTACATGTGCTTGGTCCGCTGCAGTCGATCTTGGTTCGACACAGGCACTTCCAATCGCTAGTCGCAGTAACGACCTAGACCGTCTCAGCGCCCAATCCTCATCGCTGTAAAGCCTCGTGGGACTCGAGCTCACCCAGACCGAGCAGCCGCTCCTGTGTCTCGCGCAGCTCCCGTCCCGCGTCGAGCAGTCCGTTCACGAGAGCCGGATGCCTCACAGCAGGCTTCGTCCGACCCAAAGCTGCCGCGCGTGCTCCTGCGCAGCCTCCGGTCCGAGGTCGGCCACGGTGGCGGCGCCCGCGGCGGCCATCGCGGAGCCGAGCGTTGACCACCCGCGGGCCACCGAACCGACCCGTGCCGTTGGTCCCCAGCCGGTCGCGGCAGCCAGCTCGCTGGCCTTCAGACGCACGTCCTCCAGGGTGAACTCGCCGAATGGCTTGTAGCTCTCGGCGGCGTAGACGGGGGTTGAGAGTGCGTCGAGGTCGCTCACGACAAGCCCCATTTCGGCATCCCTGAGAGACCACCATTGCGAATCGCCCGCTCGGTGTCCCGTGAGCGGCGGGTCATCGGATACGGGGGCATCGCCCAGGGGTTCGGTGCGATCGTCCCGTAGTGCTCTCGCAAGTAGGCCGTCAGGTCACCCCGGTGCGCCGAGCAGGCGTAGCGACGCGGTCCGAGCGGGCCTCCGCCGTGCCAGGTGAGCCAGCGTCCGGGCGGGACGTCCAGGTACTCGCCGAAGACCAGCTCCCGGAGCTGGTGCTCGAGGGTCAGCTGCGTCTCCGGATCAGGGGCTGCGTCACAGAACTGGCATCGGAAGATGATTCGCGTGGGCAACGCCGCGGTGCTCACTCAATGTATGCGGCGGGCGGGGACGGCATCGGCCAGCTGGTCGATTTGGGCGCTCACCGGCGCGATCATCGAGGCGAGCTGGGCATCGAGGCTCCCGTGCAGATGCCACTCGTCGCCGTGTCCGGTGACCAGTTCAGCACGGGACAGCCGGGCCAGCGCATGCGAGACGGAGGGCCGCTCGGCGCCGACCAGGCGCCCCAGCAGCTGATGGGTGAGCGGGATCGGTAGCCGGATGCCCCCCGGCTCGACGCGGCCCCAGCGCGCCGCGAGATGCCACAGGAGCAGCGTCAGGCGGACCTCGAGCCGCGGCTGCGAGCTGATCGCGCGCTGGACGTTGAGGTTGCGAGTGCGGCGCTCGGTGCGCCGCAGCAGCGCCTGCATGATCTGAGGCCAGGGGCGCACGCGCTCGGAGAAGGACCGATCGAGCACGGCGAAGCGCATCGGGACCAGCGCCCGCCAGTCGATTTCGCAGGCCAGTAGGTCCTCAAGCGAATCCTGGCACGGCTCGATCAGATCCCCCGCGCCCAGAAGCTCGGACGCGATCCGGCCGCCTACCCGAACGTTGACCGCCAGCACACCGTCGAGCACGAGCACGCCGGGGCCCTCCGAGGCGGTGACCAACAACTCGGCCAGCTTGACCTGACCGGCGTCGGTGTCGAACGTGTTAGCGGTAATCGCCGGTCTGGCCGCGAGACGCATCCGGAGATCGAGCTCGTCGGCAAGGTCAACGTCCAGATCAAGGAGATACTGGTAGGACGAGGGACGCCGGCCGGACCGCGTCCTTTGTGCCCAGGCGGAGTGGACGAGGTGCTCCTCCCCCGAGCTCACCTCAACCTCCAGGACATCGTGAGACGCCCCTCAGCTCGTTGGCCGACACCGGCACGGCGGTCAGTTTAGACCGAGGTGACACTGGATGCCAACTTCAACCGGGCGGGCCGGACCATGGTAACTCTGATTACCGTCACCGCGGTTACCAGGGCCTTTCGGACACTCGAAGTCGGTGATAGAAAACGCTGCGGCGGGAGTCTGCCCCGGACGAACCCGGCGCGGCGGCTGTCAGAGAGGAGTTCGACAGGGTCCATGTGCTTGGCGATTCCAGGACAAGTGGTCGAGCTTGTCGACCCCGCCAACCAGATCGCGAAGGTTGATGTCGTCGGGGTCCGGCGCAACATCAACGTGAGCCTTCTGATGGATGACGGGGTCGGCGCGCAGCCGGGGGACTGGGTGCTGATCCACGTCGGCTTTGCCCTCTCCAAGGTGGACGAGGAGGAAGCTCACCACACGCTTAGTCTGCTGGAGAAGATGGGCGCGGACTACGAGCAGGAGCTCGAAGAGCTCAAGGCCAGCGTGATCGAATGATCGACGCTTCCGGCGCCACCGCATGCCGGGTTGACGAGGAGCACTGCATCACCTGCGGCGACGAGGGAACCCCGATGCGGGTTCTCGAGCTGCACGGTGGCGACGCGGTCTGCTCCGATGAGGAGTCGACCCGTCATCAGGTTGCCATCGATCTGGTCGGCCCGGTTGAACCCGGAGACGGCGTGCTCGTGCACGCCGGCGTCGCCATCCGGCGCCTCGGGGAGATTGCCTGATGAAGTTCGTCGACGAGTTCCGTGACGCCCACCTGGGTCAGGTGGTGGCCGGCGAGATCCTCTCCGAGATGGATCCGGGCCGCCATTACAAGGTGATGGAGGTGTGCGGCGGCCACACCCACTCGATCTACAAGTACGGCATCGACGATCTGCTGCCTTCGAACGTCGAGCTGGTGCATGGGCCCGGCTGTCCGGTCTGCGTGATCCCGATGGGCCGGGTGGACGACGGCATCGCGGTCGCCCGCAACGACGGTGTGATCTTCACCTGCTTCGGCGACATGATGAGGGTCCCGGGATCCGAGATCACCCTGACGGATGCCAAGGCCCAGGGGTGCGATGTGCGGATGGTCTACTC
>CAXMLR010000193.1:0-4458 GCA_964194275.1 uncultured Solirubrobacterales bacterium | reverse complement strand
GCCCGGCCGGCCGCCCGCGCCGCCGCCCGGCCGGCCGCCCGCGGCGCCGCCGGCCAGTCGGGTTCGGTCCGTCGCCGCTGGTAGCATCACCGCCTCATACAGCTGAATTCCCGTAAACCGTTGCCCTCGGGTGGCGGATGGAAGCGGGGGACCCAGGTTGTTGGGGCTAATCGCGCGCAAGCGTGTAGCGCCGCTCTTTCGGCGCGAGCCCGTCAGCTAACCCCGCAAGCGTGAGAAAGAGGACGCCTATGCCGCAACCAGGCTTGTCAGTGCGCCGGGACGAAATTCACCCGAGCGAAGCGCAGAGAAGGCGGGCACGGATGGTGGCGCTCGATTCGCTCTCCGGCGATAACGCGGAAGAGCGCGAGCTCAATCGCGAACTGCGCGAGCCCCACGGTTATGCCGCGTCCGGGGTCGGAGTGCCAGGCCGGCGAACTATCACGATCCAGGGCCGCGGGGCCGAGCGCTATCGCGGCATGCCTGAACGTCGGCAACCGTCGAGGCGTCCGCACGAACGGGCCGGATTCAAAGCTGATCGTGCTGCGATGTGGGCCGTGCTGCTGGGCGTGCTGATGATCCTGGCCGCCGCGACGAGCTCCCATGCCGCGATGGTGGCCAGACACGACAGCCGGGCTCAGGTGCGTCTACCAGCGGCCGCGCACTCACTCGCCGCTCCGAGCCGCGTCCGCCCGGGCGCGCACCTCCGGCTGCGCCCCGCTCGCTGAGCTCCCGCCAGCAGCTCCGCTTACGGAGCTACGAGTGCCCGATGATCGGGCGTTTATTCGCGCCCGTATAAGAGGGGGAGACGGTTTTGACGCCTCCTCGGAGTGAGTTATGAACTTGCTCTTACGGAGCTGATAAGACCGCCCCGATCGCTTGTGCGATCGTCATCAGCGAGATATGCTTATGAACAGTAAGCTGGTCTCGAAAGTAAAGGGAAGGTCTCCCCAGTCTTCCCGCCCGAACAGTCCCCGGTTGGTCAACCATGAAGATGTCAATGAGCAGATTCCAAATTCACGACGATTTGACCGCGCCTGACGGCTCGGTTCCGGTGCTGCGCGGCGCTCTGGCGAGCGGTGGTCAGCTGCCGAACTTCCTCGGAGTGCTCGCCGGCTCGCCGGCTGCATTGCGAGCCTACGCGCGCTTTCGGTCTGAGCTTCGCCACGGGAAGCTGACGTTGGCGACACTCGAGCGGATCGCGCTGGCGGTCGCCGAGCACTATCACTCCGAGCCGGGAATCGCCCTGCACTCGCGGGCCGCCCGGGGTGCTGGACTGGCGATCGACGAGGTCGCGGCCGCGCGGAAGTTCACCTCCAAGGACGAGCGGGAGGCAGCGCTGCTGCGCTACCTGCAGGCAGTCCTCCAGGAGGGCGGACGGCCGGCCATGCATCTGCACGAGGAAGCGCGGGAGGCCGGCTGGGACGATGAGCAGATCCTGGAGGCGATCGCAGCCGTGGCCCTGGAGGGTTTTACCGCGATGGTGAACGTAGCCGGCGAGGTGCCTGTGGACGGATCCAGCGAGGAGTCCCGGGCGCTCCAGGCAGCGTAAGCTTCCCTCGGGTAATGACCTCCCGGGAGCAGACGAGAAGTGGCGAGAGCGACGTGCGTGGATCGGGCTGCTGCCCGCTCTACCACGAAGCGGTTGAGTTGGTGGGCCGCCGCTGGACGGGAGCCATTCTGCGTGTGCTCATGGACGGGCCGCTGCGTTTCTCCGAGATCGCGCAGGCGGTCCCGGAGCTCTCCGACCGGCTGCTGTCCGAGCGAATGAAGGAACTCGAGGCACGCGGAATCGTCGAGCGCACGGTGATGCCGGGGCCTCCTGTGCGGGTCGAATACGGTCTCTCGCGGATGGGGAGCGAACTCGAGCCCGCCCTGTCAGAGCTGCAACGGTGGGCCAAGCGCTGGCTCGGCCACGCCGGCGCCGCGGTCCGCTGACCGTCGGCTGAGGCTCAGTTCAGCGTCGCCGAGCGCTGCTGCCCGCCGTGGGTCCAGCTGAGCGTCGACCGGCGCAGTCGAAGCGACCGCCGCGTGATCGCCCGGCCGGAGTCCAGCAGCGCCGCACCGCGATCGTCAAACCGTCGAACTTCGACGTTGGTCATGTGATTCCCGATCGAGCTGGCCACGCCGATCCAGGCCACGGCACCGTTTGATCGGGCGACGAGGAGGGATCGGCGAAACTCATTCGCCCAGCAATGGCGGGCGCTTTCGACGGTCGCTGCGTGAGCTTACCCCACATTCGGGCGTATTTTACCCCAACGCGTGGCGTTCGGCTGGTAGTCAGATGGAATCGTCCGGCGCGCTGTTTGGCCTCCGGCTCAGGCATGGCGGGCAGCCGCACACGCGGGCTTTGAACCCGCGCGAGACGTGGACCAGTCCGTGCATGCGCCCGCCGCTCTGATCGAAGTTGCGCCAGAGAGGCTTGATCCACTGGACATCCGACTCGGGCATCCCGTAATAGCGCCAGAGCGCCCAGGCTATGAAGTCAGCGGCCTGCAGGAGGCGGCTCGCGCGTGAGTCGGCGAAGAACGGCACGTCGGTGATGTGGGTAAGGGTGCCGATCCGGCCGCTCAACAAGCGCCAGCGGTCTGTCCAGTCCTGTATGCGGCGCTCGGTTGTCGCTCGGTCGTGGATGACGATTCCCCGTTGACGGTCGCCCGATTCGTTGCCGCGGCGTGCCTCTACAAGCAGCACCACATCCTGTTCTACACGTACTTCAAGAAGACGTACTGCAGTCCAGAGAAGTATGACCGCAGGCCGACGTTCCGGCCCGTCCAGGCGATCAAGCCCTGCGTGCTCAGCGGGACCGGTCGGTGGCGCACTGTCATCATGGGCTCGATCTTCTACGACGGCCCCCTCGGGCCCGGCCGCTACTACCAGGACGTTCGCTCGGAGAACGACAAGAGCTTCACCAACTGCAATTAGGATCCGCTGAGCAGCACCCCCTGGGACTCCGTATGACCGACAACATCGGCAACACCGACGGTCTTCTTGCCCGGCACGGCTTAGGCGCCGCGCTGGCCACGGTCGCGGGTCCCAGGGGCCTCGTCGCATCGCTGCATCCCGGCCCCGAAGCTCCATGGCTGGTGGTGGCCCACGAAGACGTGCAGGGCAGCAGCTGCAGTGCGACCCCGGCGATCGACGCAGTCGCCAGCTGTCTCGTAGACAACGCTCTAGTTGCCGGAGGCGTTGTGGCGCTGGGCGCTGCTGTCCATGTTCAGGTCGGCCAGCTCCCAAGCCAACCAGCGACCCGCGGCAAGGACGGCGCTTGGCTGGCGATCGTCGACGGTATTGCCCCGCCGGCCGCGGTCACGATCAGCGCGCACGCTCGCGGCGGAGACGTAATTAGCATGACGACGCTCGACTTCTGTCCAGACCCCCGGCCCAGTATCCGGCTGCGGCTTCACCACGCGCAGCAGCGCATCCGTCGCCTTTCAACCAGCCGCCTGCCGAGGGGATCGAGCACCTACTAAGCTGCTTGGCGGTGATCGACAAACCGAATGGCGGACGCCGCGGCTAATAGTCATTATGTTCACCCGTAGGGGACCATCCAACATGCCGTGGTTCTTCGGCGGTTGGGTCGCATTTGGAGTAGTCACGACCGGCGGGGTCCTCATCGCTGGACCTCTGTTCATCGTTGCCGCGGTGCTTGCCGCAGTAGGTCTCGTGCGCGGCTCCACGTCCAGTCGTGTCGACCTGCTCGGCATCGTCACGGGCGTGGGGCTGTTCTGCCTCGGGGTCGGCATGCTGCAGGTCGCGAACAACGCAACGTCGTGGACACTCTGGGGCGCGGCGCTAACGGTGCCCAGCCTGGGCATCTATCTCTTAGCGACGCGTTTCCCAAGAGGGCGCCGCCAGCACGGCGCCGGTTAGGCACCTAGCGCTTGCCCACCGCAGACGGGGCAGCGCCTCCGGCAATCTGGTGTCGCCGAGCCTGGGTCTCATCCTCTGGAGCCTCCTCATCGGGCTCGCGTTCATCGGCGGGTGACCGCCGCCAAGGGCAGGTGGCGTTGGCTTCTGGTCGGGCTGCTCACCGGCGGCCTTCCCCTCCTCGGCACGGCGTCCATCTCGGCGTCGCCGGGGCAGCCACTGGGCTCGCTTCGCCGGGCGGGATCGGGAGGCTCAGCCCGTCAGCAGATGACCCTCATCGCTTGACCGTGCTGGCCGGCTACGGCGGCCCACCCCGGGGATACGATTGAGGCCGATGCGCCGGAGGCAACGACTTTTGGTGGCGACTTTGACGTGCGTGGCGTTGTTGGTCGGTGCTTACTTTCTGCTGCGAGGGACGATCTCCCGTCCGGCCTTGAGCCATTCGGTGGCGGCGACAATCGGACCGGGGTATTACGGTTCATGCCGGGCGGGCACCGACCGGGCGTGGACCTGCCGGTTGATGACCAGCGATGCGAGCGACGCCGGGATTCGCTACGCGCTCACCATTTCGGGCCGGTGCTGGCACGGCTC
>CAXMLR010000192.1:0-2284 GCA_964194275.1 uncultured Solirubrobacterales bacterium | reverse complement strand
GGAATAGAAGCTCGGCAGCGGCTTGGCGCCCACCGAGAGCCCGGTCAGCTGGGAGACCACTCGCATCACGAAGTGCCCGGAGCTGCTGACCCCGTTCAAGGTGACCGTCGCGGAGATCGTCGCCACTCCGGGCCCCGCCGTGTGCAGGGTGCCGTCGCGGACCACTGTGACCACTCGCGGGCGGTCGCTGCGCAACCGTACGATTGCGCCTCGGGGCAGCGGGCGGTGCTCGTAGCCGTAGAGCGAATCGTCGTTCATGGCCACGGTCAGGTTGGGCTGGACGGTTGCTCCCTGGGGGAACATCACCCGCGACTGAATTCCTCGCGCGGCGTCTCCGGGCACGCTCGGCTGCGCCGTCACCACCGCCGGTTCGGGCGCCAGCCGGCCGGCGACGCGCAGATAAGCCCCGAGCTCGATGTCGCTGGTGGCGGCCGAGCCGGCGATCTGGACGCTGTAGCGCCCGTCTGCGACGGTGAAGCGGCCCTGGCGCGGGTTGAAGCTGGCGAGGTCCGAGATCTTGACCGTGAAGCTAACCCGGCGGGTTTGGCCTGGGTATACGGGCACCTGACGAAAGCCTTGGAGCCGCTTGATCGGCTGCTGACCATTGCCCGCTCCCGGACCGCTCACGTAGAGCTGGACGAGGTGCTGCCCCCATACCGGGCCGGTGTTGGTCACGTTCAGGCTCACCTGCACGGCACCGTTGGCGCGCGCCGTGGGTGAGGAGAGGTGGAGGCTCGAGCTATGGAACGTGGTGTAGGTCAGCCCGTAGCCGAATGGGTAGGCCACCAGGCCGCGGAAGTACATATACGTGCGGCCGAGGGTGCTCGCGCTGGGCCGGATCCCGTAGTCGGTGATCGGCGGCAGCTGCTGCTCGGTCTGATACCAGGTGAAGGGAAGGTGTCCGCTGGGGTCGTACTTGCCCAGCACCACGTCCGCCAGCGCGTCACCGCTGAGCTGTCCGTTGTAGGAGCTCCACAGCATCGCGGGCACCCGTCCGGCGAAGCCGCTGAGATCGACCTCGCCCACGGTGTTCATCACCGCGATGGTGTTCGGGTTCACCGAGGCGACGTCGTTGATCAGCTGGGCCTGCGCGCCGGGCAGCGCGAGGCTCGTGCGGTCGGTGTATTCACCCGCGGTCGTGTGGTCGGTCCCCGCGTAAACGATCACATCGTCGTAGTTGGCGCTGGCGGCCACCGCGGCCGGATCGACCGAGGTGAGGCTGGCCGCGTTGCTGCCGCTCGTGAAGCCAGGGATGAAGTCGACCGTCGCCGCCGGGTTGACGGCCTGGATCGCGCGCTTGATGCCCTGATAGGGGCTGACCTCGTTGGCCTGCCCCGCGGCCCCTTGGAGGCTCGAGTAGCCGCCCAGGAACATGTTGGGCTGATTGGCCATCGTCCCGATCACCGCGATCGAGACGGGGCCGCTCCGCGGGACGGAGAGCGGCAGTAGCTTGCCGGCGCTCCCGTCCTTGCGCCGGGTCACCGCGTTCTTGAGCAGCACGATCGAGCGGTCGGCCACGCCGCGGGCCAGGCCGAGCCGCGCCGGCGTCTCGGTGGCGGCGTGATTGCGGTCGCTGTTGACCCACGACCCGGGTGCCACGTGCGCGCGGGCCGCCTTCACCCATGGCTCGCTGCTGATCGGTCCGAACTCGCCCAGCCGCATCCGGGCGGTGAACAGCCGTACCAGCGAGTTGTCGAGATCCTGCTCGTTGTACGTGCCCACGGTCGTCTTGATGCCCTCTCCAACCGCGGCGGGAAGGAGGTTCTGCGCGGTCAGCGGATCGTCGCTGCTGGTGCAGTTGAGGTCGACCCCAGTGGCATTGGCGAAGGCGTGCGCTTCGGTGGGGTTCAGCGGTCGGCGGTAGCCACGGGGTCGCCAGTTCTGGTAGAGGGTGATGCCCTGAATGGAGTCGCAGTCCGAGGTGACGTAGCCACCGAAACCGAAGGTCTGGCGAGCCAGGGTCTGGGTCAGCAGCGTGTTGGCCGATGCAGGCGTCCCATTCACCGCATTGAGGGCGGTCATCATCGCCCCGGGATGCGTCTGCTGGTTGATCAGCTTGAACTGGGCGGTGTAGTACTCGCGCAGCGTCCGCTGATCCACGTTCGATGAGCCGCTGAAGCGGCTGGCCTCGGTGTTGTTGGCGGCGTAGTGCTTGAGGGTGGCGACGGCCTTCAGATAGCCGCCGCCGGCTGCCAGCAAGCTGCCGCTCTGCGAGCGGCCCTCGATTCCGTTGACGTACTGCGCGGCCAGGCCGGCGGTGAGCATCGGATCCTCAGAGTAGGTC
>CAXMLR010000191.1:0-4791 GCA_964194275.1 uncultured Solirubrobacterales bacterium | reverse complement strand
GATGTGTATAAGGGACAGGACCATGGGCGCCCCCCCGGGGGGAAAACACCCCCGCCTGGAGCCGGTCCGCCGTCTGCTCGTCGAGCCACTCGTACGCTTCGCCGAGCGACGCGAGCGCGTAGCCGATCCGCTCCGCCGCCCGGTCCAGTTCGCTCACCAGCTGGGCGCGAGCGTCAGCGTTCGTGTAGCTCATCCGTTGATGATGACACCCGGGAGGGCACGAGCACCCTAGGCATCAGGGCAACCGCAGCACCTGCAGCTCCCGCGCCACGGGCCGGAAACCGAGACGGGCATACAGGTGCTTCGGCCGGTCCTCGTCATCAGCCGTGATCCACAGGTCTCGAACCGATGGCGCCGCGTCGATGGCCGCAGAGGTGAGGGCGCTGCCGAGCCCGCGGCCGCGATGATCGGGGTGGACGTAGACGTCTCGGACCTCCGCAGCGTCGCCCGCGCACTCGATCTGCGCATAGGCGATCGGCGTTCCCCGATCTCGGACGGCCAGAACCCGGGCGCTGCGCGCGAGTGACACCTCGCGCGCAACGCCGAAGAAACCTGAGGCGTCAATCCCGGGGAAGTCCTCCTCGTGCCAGGCAACCCGCAGGTCGTGGACAACGTCATAGGAGACCTCCTCCACGGTGGCGGCTTGGTCAACCGGCTCGCCGCCATCGTGGCGCATGTGCACCAGGAGCATCGACTTCCACCCCCTGCGTTCGAACTCGGACCGCATCGCGCCGGCGAGCTCCACCCGCTCGAAGTCGATGCGCCGGTGCCCCAGGCCGGACAGGGCTCGATCGGCGAAGTCGATCAGCGGCGGGACGTCCATCCCCGGGTCGTGCCTGACTTGAACGACGTTGTATTCGTAGTAGTTCGGATAGCGGGTGCAACGAGCCACCACTCCGGACTGCCAGGGCTCGAGTACGTCGCAGATCGAATTCAGGGCCGAACGCCGCCAATCGCGGGCCCGCGCAGCCAGGTCGTCTGAGGCGCCCGTTCTCAAACCTCGTCGAGCGTAGACCCTCAGGCCCCGGACGAGCCCACCTCCGGTTGCGATCCCTCCCACTCGCCTAGCCGAACTCGGGCCCCGTCCAGCCCGGCATGATGTCGTCTGGCGAGGCTGTCAGGAGTCGCACGGTGGGCCTCGCTCAGAACCGTCCAGGACCCAACCGGTGGGCTGTCCTAGCGCCACCGAGCAGCGCCGTGCACACGCGTGAGCTCGTCTGTCCCGGCCGAGCGCGTACGATCGAGGATCGCCAACAGCGCATTGACCAGCTTGGGAGGTATGAGCCGTGATCCGGAGTGATGTGAGTTTCTCGTCGGACGGCGTCGAGTGTGCTGGCTGGCTCTACCGGCCGGACATCGACGGACTGTCCCCCCTGGTCGTGCTGGCGCATGGGTTCTCGGCCACGCGGGAGCTGCGGTTGGACGCCTACGCCGAGCGGTTCTGCGCCGCCGGCCTCGGCGCGTTGGTCTTCGACTACCGGCATTTCGGCGCCAGCGCGGGCGAACCGCGTCAACTGCTCGACATCGGCAAGCAGCGGGCGGACTACCGCGCTGCGATCGGGTACGCGCGCGCCCTGGAGTGGGTCGATCCCGACCGCGTGGCGTTGTTCGGCACGTCGTTCTCCGGTGGGCACGTACTGGCCGTGGCGGCGGCTGACCAGCGCATCGCCGCGGTCGTCTCGCAGTGCCCGTTCACCGACGGGATCGCCTCGCTGACCAAGATGGGCGCCGCCAACATCGCCAAGGCAACCGCGGCGGGCGTTCGTGACCAGCTTGGCGCGCTGATCGGCCGTCCTGCTCACTACATTCCGGCCGTAGGCCCGCCGGGTTCGTTTGCCGTCATGAGCACCCCCGACTCCCAGCCTGGCTTTGAGGCACTGCTACCCGCGGAAACGCTTTGGGAGAACCGGGTTGCTGCCCGAGTGGCTCTGCGTGTCGCCGGCTATCGCCCCGGGCGGTCAGCCGCGAAGATCGCCTGCCCTGCGCTGTTCTGCGTCTGCGACGGCGACACGGTGGCCCCATCAGAGGCGACGGTGAAATTCGCCCAGGCCGCGCCGCGCGGAGAGATCAAGCGTTACCCGGTTGGCCATTTCGACATCTACCTCGGCGCAGCGTGGGAGCGGGCGGTCGCCGATCAGACCGACTTCCTCACTCGTCACCTCTTGGCCAGCCGAGAGAGCGAGACGATTGAGCTAGTGGAGCGGCCGCCACGCGGTCCCGAGATTCGTCCCGCCGCTGTCGAGTGAGCCTGCCCGCCAAAGACCCTTGATTTGGCCGCCCTGGGCTGGGAGTCGCACGAGGTAAGGGTTGAGGCCGATGTCGGTGCTCGCGAAGGCGATCTGCTTTCCGTCGGGGGAGAAAACCGGGTAATCGACGTTCCGCACGACCTTGTGGGTGTGGTGGCCGAAAATCGGCGAACGGTGGGTGCCGTCCGCGTGGGCGACGTACAACAGGTGCTGGTTGCCGGACACGTAGACGATCCTGTGTCCGTTCGGTGAGTAGTCCGGCGTCGCCGCACCGCCGATCAGAAGGTGGGGATGACTTCCGTCGACCCCCGCACGAAGACGAGTCGCTTGCCCGATGGCGCGAAGCTCGGCTGCAGGTAGTTCGCGGTTGGAGCCGAGATCACGACCGGGTTACCGCCGCCTGCGTTCGCAAGGACAAGCTCGGAAGTCCGGACTGAGGCGTAGATATTCGGCTCCTGTGCAAACACGAGGCGGGTGCCGTCGGCCGAATACGCGGGATAGCCAAACTGTGGGCAGCCGTCGAGCGACGAGCAGGTGCGCAGCTTGTGTGGGTTGGCGGCACCCCGCTGCCACGGCACGCTGAGGATCTCGAAGCGAATCTCCTGATGGGCCCCCTGGTCATTGTCGTACCAGGCGTCCGCGACCGGACCGTTGCGACCCCCGAACGTGGCGGCGGCCGGCATGACCGGGAGGGTCATCAGCGCGGACAGGATGGCCAGCATGGCGATGCCGGCCCGCGTTGCGAGCTCGGGGCAGCGCGCACGCGCGCCGGTCCGGCGCGTGCCTGGATTCCGGTGTGCGATCACCGCCTCCGGCTAGCGGAGGCCCAAGACCCGGGACCGACACAGACCACCGCGACCTCTTGGGCTCGGTCGTCTAGGCCCGCTCGCGGGCCAAGCCGAACGGGCTCCCCTCGGAGTCCTTACAGATCGCCCAGCGCGATCCCGGGTGAACGACGCTTCCCCCGAGCTCTCTGACCTGGTCAAGCGCCAGCTCGAGATCGGCCACCGCGAAATACGGCAGCGAGAACGAGTCGCCGGGCCCGCGACCGCGCTCGTGCACGCCGATGACCGAAGCCTGCTCGGCTGTCTGCCATCCGTCCCCTTCGGCCTCGGTCCGGATCTCGAACTTCGCTCCGAGCAACCCGGACCAGAAGCGGCGCGCGCGGTCAGGATCATCGGCCGGAAACTCCACCAGTGCCAGTCGGCCGTCCATGGGGGACACGATACGCCCTGTCCGGTGCCAGGCGTATGTGTGCGGAGCGCTCCTGTCCTTGGAAGCCCTCGGAGGGCTAGGTTGACCGCCCATGTGCACGACTCGCGGGCCCGAGGCACTGTCGAGGTTCGACGACTCAGAGGGCGAGCCGCGCTGCCATGGCCCGGCCAGAGATCGCTCATTGAGTAATGTCAGTGTCATGGATGCCGATTCGCTTCACGTCGATCGCCTGAGTAGGGACGGTCATGGTGCGGATCGCAGGGGCCAGCACTGGTCGTGGATCGAACGTGTCTGAGATGCCGGCCCATAACGCGGATTCGAGCAAGCCGATGCCGCGTGACAAGCGCGGCTGGCGCGTCGCTCCGGCGCCTGACGGACGCGGCATGCCTGATTCGCCGGCGGCGCGGCCGCCACATCGGACCCGCGGTTTCGCCGTGTTCGTGTTGGTGCTCGTGGCGTTGAACTGGGGTTCCCTGCTGCTGTTCTCACCGAGCAGCCAGCAACGCGTGAAGGTTCCCTTCTCACCGTATTTCCTGACCCAGGTTCAGGCGGGCCAGGTTGCCTCGATCGCCTCGACCGGCAACACGATTCAGGGCACGTTCAGATCGGCGCTCCGGTACCCGGCCGCTGACCCGAAGGCGACGCCAACGAAGTTGTTTTCCACCGAGGTCCCGACGTTCTGGAACAACACGCAGTTGAGTGCGCTGCTCCAATCTCGCGGCGTCCAGATCAACGCGACGTCGACCACGGCCAAGACCTCGCTGCTGGCGTCGCTGTTGCTCGGCTTTGGGCCGACGCTTCTGATCGTCGGGTTGTTCGTACTCCTGGCTCGGCGGGCCGCCAAGGCTGGTGGCGGCATGGGCGCTCTGGGCAACTTCGGCCGCTCCCAGGCACGCCGGATCGATCCTTCCACGATCACGGTCACATTCGCTGACGTCGCGGGGATCGACGAGGCCAAGTCCGAGCTGACCGAGATCGTCGACTTCCTGCGCAATCCAGAGCGTTACGGCCGGTTGGGTGGCCGGATGCCTCATGGCGTCCTGCTCTCAGGCGCGCCCGGGACCGGCAAGACGCTGCTCGCTCGCGCGGTAGCCGGCGAAGCCCACGCGGCGTTCTTTTCCATCTCGGCCTCCGAGTTCATCGAAGCGATCGTCGGCGTCGGGGCCTCGCGCGTGCGTGACCTGTTCGCCAAGGCCAAAGAGGCCGCCCCGGCGATCGTGTTCATTGACGAGCTCGATGCGATCGGCCGCTCGCGGGGCGGCTCGGCCGCCGTTACCGGCGCCAACGATGAGCGTGAGCAGACCCTCGATCAGATCCTCACCGAGATGGA
>CAXMLR010000190.1:0-9327 GCA_964194275.1 uncultured Solirubrobacterales bacterium | reverse complement strand
GGGGCAACTACGACGACGTCAACCGGCTGTGCACCGAGCTCTCAGGCGAGCATGACTGGGCATTCGTGAACATCAACATGCGGCCGTACTACGCCGAGGGGTCAAAGACGCTTGCGTTCGAGACCGCCGAGCAGCTCGGATTTCAGCTGCCCGACCGGGTGGTCGCGCCGATCGCCTCGGGCTCGCTGTTCACCAAGATCGCACGCGGGTTCCAGGAATGGCTCGAGGTGGGACTGCTGGAGGGCGAACTGCCGACGTTCAACGGCGCCCAGGCCACCGGATGCTCTCCCGTCGCGAGCGCGTTCGAGAACGGGCAGGACTTCTGCCGTCCGGTGAAGCCCGACACGATCGCCAAGTCGCTGGCCATCGGCAACCCGGCCGACGGGCCCTACGCGCTCGAGCTGGCCCGCAAGACGAACGGCTCGATCGACTCGGTGGGCGACGACGAGATCCGCGAGGGCATCAAGCTGCTCGCCCGGACCACCGGGATCTTCACCGAGACGGCCGGCGGCGTCACCATGGCGGTGCTGCAGACGTTGGCTCGCCGCGGAGACATCGATCCGGACGAGCGCGTTGTCGTCTACATCACCGGTGAGGGCCTGAAGACCCTGGACTGCGCGCGTGGGACATTCGAGACGATCGAAATCGATCCCACCGTGACGGCGTTCGAAGCGGCCAGAGAGCATGCGGTCGTCGCGGCCTGAAAGGATCCGTTGACGATGGCGGTCAGCGTCAAGATCCCCACCCAGCTGCGGGCCGCGACCGGCGGCGATTCCACCGCGAGCGTCGATGGCGCGACGGTCGGCGAGGTGCTCGACGCTCTCTACGAGCGCTACGGCGAGCTGCGGAGCCGAATCGCCGAGGACGGCGGCTTGCGGCGGTTCGTCAACGTGTACGTCGGCGGTGAGGACATTCGCTTTCTCGACGGCCTGGAGACGCCCGTCGAGGATGGCGACGAGGTGACGATCCTGCCTGCCGTCGCAGGAGGCTAGTTCAGGCTCGGAGCCGGCTACGATGCGCCGTTGCCGGACGGCGCCGACGCGGCCCGAGGCGCGTCGACCAGCTCCCCGCTGCCGAGATCGCGGAACGGGCGCTCGGCCGGATCGCGCGGCATCCGTAGGCCTTGGCCGAGGTAGTTCGCGCCGTGATGGCGGACGGCTTCGCCGTGGGGCAGGCCGGCGGCCTCCTCGCGCCGCACGAAGAAGGCGTTGACTCCGGTGCTATCGGTGTGGACAAGCTCGTATCCCTTGGTGGCGCCGAGGGCCCGGTAGGCGCCGAGGGACGCGCCGAAATAGTCGCTCCCATCCCACGCGTGGGCGTCGTCGAGCGGCATCACCAGCGTGGAGCTCAGTACCAGGTTGGCGTTGTATTCGATCACCACGACACGTGGGCGAAACACCGTGATGGCTTCCCAAACCCAGAAATCGTTGCCGTCGATGTCGATCGAGAGGACGTCGAAAGCGGGGGGAACGCGGTCCTGCGTGAACAAGGCCTCGACGTTGGCGGCCCCGACGACGGCGTGGCGCGTCCGTACCCGCGGGTTGCGTCGGTACTTCAGATTCAGCCGGGAGTAGTCCGGCACGCTCGATTCGATGAACAGTCCCGTCCAGCCGCACCAGTCGGCCAGGAAGACACAATTGCCCTGCTCGCCGCCTCCCACCCCGAACTCGACGAAGAACCGTGACTGGGGACCGATCCGTTGCAGCAGGGCCTGAGCACTCCGTCCTCTCCGTTCTGCGAGCAGACGGACAGCTCGGAGCTGGTCAGGGTCGGGCCGGCGGCGGCCATCGCCCGCTCCACCCGGCGCCTGAGACGGCGGGTCTTGGCCGGGCCGAAGGGGAGAGGGACGCGCCTAATCGCTGACGGTGCTGAGTCCCACCGGGCAGTTGACACCTGTGCCGCCGAGCCCGCAGTAACCCCGCAGATTCTTGTAGAGGTATTGCTGGTGGTAATCCTCGGCGTAATAGAACGGACCAGCGTTCGCGATTTCGGTGGTGATCGTGCCGTAGCCGGCGCTCCCCAGCTGCGCCGCGTAAGCGTCGCGCGATTGCTCTGCGCCGACGCGGTGGCGCTCTTCGGAGGCATAAATCGCCGAGCGATACTGAGTGCCGACGTCGTTGCCCTGCCGCATCCCCTGAGTGGGGTCGTGGTGCTCCCAGAACAGGCGCAGAATCTCCTCGTAGGAGGTCTGGGCCGGGTCGAACACAACCAGCACCGCCTCGGTATGGCCGGTGCGCCCGCCGCAGACTTCCTCGTAGCTGGGGTTCTTGGTGGATCCTCCCGCGTACCCGACTGCCGTCGTATAGACGCCGGGGGCTTGCCAGAAGATCCGTTCGGCGCCCCAGAAGCACCCCATGCCCACGACCACCTGTTCCATTCCCACGGGGAACGGCGGCGTCATCGGCGTACCGAGCACTGCGTGCCGGTCGGCGACCGGAATCTGTGTCTCACGACCCGGGAGCGCACTCGCGGGGTCGACCATCGATGTCTTGTCACGAAATCCGAGCATGTACTTAGCTTAGTGCCCGAATCTGACGCGCAGCGAAATTGGTGGCGCCGACCTCGCGCGAGCACCGTGGCGGCGATGGCTACGCTGAAACGGTGATCACGCTACGCACGCGGTGGCTGTCCGTGGTCGTGCCGCTGCTCGTCGTGGCGGCCACCTCCCTGGTGTTCCTGCCCCTCAGCCGCCCCTACGACCTCGACGTGTTCTTGCGCGCGGGCTCTGCAGCGCTTCACGGACTGCAGGTGTATCCGTCCCCAGGGTCCTCGGTCGTGTACGCGGGGGGGTCGTTCGTATACCCCTATTTCGCCGTGTTCCCGTTCGTCGCGCTGACCTCGGTCTCCCACGACCTGGCCAGGTTGCTGTTCTTCCTGGTCTGCGTGGGCGCTGTGCTGGCGCCTTCGCTGGTCGGAGCGATGCGGGATCGGCCGCCGGTGACGCTGGTGCTGTGCACGACCTTCGCCATCACGGGGCTCCAGCTTGGTGCCCTCAGTCCGCTCCTGTTCGCCGGAGTGCTGTTTCTGTGGCGGCTGCGTGACCGCCCGGGTGCATTCGCGTCGCTCGCGGCGCCCGTGGTGGCCAGCAAGCTGTTCCTCGCGCCGTGGCTCATGTGGCTGCTGGTGACGCGGCGCTACCGGGCGTTCGCTTACGCCAGCGCGGCGACGCTGGCGCTGCTGGCGCTGTCGTTCGCGCTCGGGCCAATCGGACCGGTGTCGTATCTGCACGTGCTGTCCCAGCTCGGGACCCACGAAGCGCGGGCCGGGTTCGGCCTGATCGGCGCGCTGATGAACCTCGGCCTGGTGCCGTCGGTCGCTCAGGGAGTGGCGCTGGTGCTGGTGCTCGTCCTGGGCGGTGTGACCTACGGCTACTGGCGACGGACCGGTAACGACCGCGTCGTCTTCTGTGCCGGGATCGTCGCCTCGCTCGTGCTCACGCCGGTGCTCTGGAGCCACTACCTGATCCTCGTGGTCGCCGGGCTCGTGGTCCTCGGCGTACGACGGCGATGGTTCGTGATCCTCGCCCTGGCCAGTTGGGCGATCTCGCCACCGCACGGCGTCGACCTGCACGCGGATGTAATCGCGGGGGTGCGCTCCTCCGGGGTTTGGCTGGCCGTCGCCGCATGCCTGATCGGGTTGACCGTGACGCAGCCGCACGGCAGCTGGACTCGGAGTCCGCTCGGCGAGTAGCGCGCGAACGCGCCTACAGCACCAGCGTCCGGTGCCGTATCGCCCCGCGGGCGACGGCCCAGCATTCAACGGCATCGTGGACGAGCAAGAACGGGATTGCCGACGGTCCGGCATCGGCGCGCCGAGCGCGCGTCTGCAGTTCCCTCAGATGCAGGCTGAGAAGCATCCGCCGCGCCCACGCGGGTCCCAGGAAGGCCAGCAGCGAGCGCCACAGCAGGTAGTGCCAGACGTTCCAGAAGATCCCGCGGTAGAGCATCGAGCGCGTCTGCGGATGGTCTGCGTACACACGCATGCCCTCGCTCCAACGCGCGGCGATCCGTAGCGCACCGCGGATCCCGATCCTCTCGACGGCGTGATATACCACCGCCTCGCGAGCGAATACCGTCTCGTGACCGGCTTCGATCGCCCGCCACGCAAGGTCGGTGTCTTCGCCCGCGGGACGCAGACCAAAGCTCTCGTCGAAGCCTCCGAGTCGCTCGAGCAACGAGCGCGGGTAGCAGATGTTGCAGGTTTCATACTGCGGGCCGAGGCGCTCGATCCGCTGCGTGTGAACCAGCAGCCCGTGAGCTGGCAGCGAGGACGGCGCGGGAAGCGTGCGGCCCTGAACCACCGCCTCCGGGCGCTCAGACGCGACAGCCAGCGCCGCCGCGAGCCACTGCGGCGCCGGGACGCAGTCGTCGTCGGTGAACGCCACCAGCGGCGCGCGGGCCGCCCGCCAGCCACTGTTGCGGCCACCCGAGGGACCCCGAGTCGCCTCGTGACGCAGCGTCCGCAGCGCCAGCCCGCCGCCGGCCAGCTCGGCCTCGAGCAGCTCGCCGGTGGGGGGCGCAGAACCGTTGTCGACCACCACCACCTCGAACTGCGCCGTCGGGAGCGTCTGCGCACGCAACCCCGCCAGCAGCGCCCTCAGCCTCTGCGGGCGGTTGTAGGTCGAGACGACGACCGAGACCCGTGGCGGCGGCACGCGGCGGGACTTTAGTGCCCGCCGGGGCCGATCAGAGCACGCAGTTCAACCTCGATCGCCATGTGAAACGCGGTCTGGCTGAACCGAGACGCGGTCTCCCGGCCGGCGGCGAGCAGGGCAGCCCTGAATCCGGGCTCCGCCGCGAGACGGTGGATCGCCCGCGCCATCCCGGCGGCGTCACCGGCGTCGAACTGCAGGCAGTTGCTTCCGTCGTGGAGATACTCCGACGGTCCACCCCCGGCGCGGCTCGCCACCACCGGACGACCGACGGCCATCGCTTCCAGCGGCACGAGCCCCCAAGGTTCGCGCCAGCGCACGGGGAAGACCAGCGCGTCGGCCTCGGACAGCACATCAGGTACCGCATCGTGGTCCGAGCGCGTGAAGCTTACGCGCTCAGCCACCCCCAGCCGTTCGGCCAGCGAGCGGAGCTCGGCCTGTGCCTCGGCGCTGCCGTCTCCGTGGATGCGCAATGTGGCCGTGGCGGGCAGCAGCCTCAGCGCGTCGATCGCTGAGGTGATCCCCTTGCGCGGATCGATCCGACCGAGGTAGAGCAGGCGCCAGCCCCAGTGCTCCGGCGCTCGGAGGGCGAACCGCCCAAGGTCGACGCCGGGGGGCAGGATCCGCGCCGAGGGCAGCCGCCAACCATGCTCGCGCGCCTGCGTGAGCAGATGTTGAGAGTTGAACGCCCATCGCCCGGCCCGGTCGAGGTCGAGGCGGGTGGGCACGCCGGCGACGCGCTCGGCCGGCCCCGCGCCCGGCCACCACGGGCGACGCCAGTGCCGGGTCCACCGGTCCACCCGGGGGCCATAGATCATCCATTCGTCACCGACCAGGCCGAGGGCCGGGATCCCGGCGCGGCGGACCTGCTCGAGCATCGACAGCGACATCCCGCCCATCGCCGACCACAGGACAGCGTCCGGAGCGAACTCCTGGAGGTGGTGCCGTAACGTGGCCGCGTTGTGACGCTCGAGCGAGACGCACTGCCTGACCGAGACCTTCGGAAAGGCATAGTCGCGCCAGTACCAGCGCAGATCGCGGTGGACCTCGGGCTCGGTTGGGCCGTTGTGGGGCCGATCGGAAGGGTCGGGCAGCGTCGTCAGCACCCGTGCCGGGTGACCTGCGGCCCGCAGCGCCTGCACCGCTTCCTGCCAGACGACCTCGTAGCCGCCCATCGCCCACGGCGGGTAGCGATTGCCTACGGAGAGGATCCTCACGGTGCCATCGGCACCGGTTCAGGATGCCGTCGCGGCGGGGCGCCGCGTCCACACGTGCGCGGCCGCCTCGCGCAGGAGCGGCGATTCGAGATACCAGGTGGCGAGGGCGGTGACCAGCAGATAGACGGCCAGCTCGCCGAGCGCCAGGGCCAGCGAGCGCCGGCCGGTTTCTGCCTGGCGCAGCAGCAGCACGGCGCCCGCAGCCGGCACGGTGGGCAGGAACGAGCGAATGGCATGGCGCAGGAAATCGAACCCGGGGAACAGCTGCTGCAGGAAGTAGGCCCGTAGCGCAACCGACGCGAGGCCCTGCAGCGCGATCCCGATCGCAAAGCCCTTCAGTCCCAGCGCCAGCAACAACGGGATCCCGGTGAGCAGAAACACCAGGGTGGCGAGCAACGAGACCGTGGCGATCGGCCGTGTTCGGTTCAGCGCCCGGAAGTAGGCCGTCCAGTTGAAGCCGATGTGGTTGATGGCCGCGGCGACGCCGTAGAGCTGGAGGACGATGACCGCCGGCTGCCACCGATCCCCAATCGCGAAATGCACGAGGTCGTGGCAGAACAGGGTGATCCCGATCCCGAATGGCACCGCCCACATCAGCGCCAGCCGGTTGGTCTTGACCAGCGACTCGTAGAGGAGCGCGGTCTGATCCTTGACCGCGCAGATCGCGGGGTAGATCGTGCCGGTGACGATCTGGTCGACGCGGTCGGTGAAGCTGCTGATGTTCGAGGCCAGGGCGATCACCCCAACCGCGGCCACCCCGAGGTCGAGCTTGGCCGCGATGACCGCGCTCCAGCCCATCACGAAACTCGCCGCGCCCGCCACCAGCAGCGGCCCGGAGAACGACCAGTAGCTTCGAATCGTTCCGGGTTGGTAGCGCAGGCGGAGCTTGAACGGCGAGTACACGACGGCCACGATCGCGGCGGCGCAGACACCCGCTGCAAGGCCGCCGACGAACGCCCAGTAGCCCGCCCCCAGGGCCGCCAGCGCCACCGAGACGATGAATCCGACGACCGGGTCGATGGCCGCCAGCGTGCGCTGACGCGCGAACTCCATGCGGCGGTAGTACACCCACAGCGGCGACTGCAGCACCGAGACCATCAGGACGGCTGCGATCACGACGCTCGGCAGTACCAGCTCGGGCAAGCCATAGATCAGCACCAGCAGCGGGATCGCCACGAGGATGATCACCGCGCAGGCGCCGGTGAACGCGAGCTCCAGCGTGAACGCCTTCTGAAACGCGACCGCCTGGTCGTCCTCGTCCTGTTGGACGAACTTGTCGCCGATCCCGGTTTGCTTGATCCACAGCAGCGTCGAGAGCGACACGACGACGATTCCCCAGATCCCGTAGTCGGCCCGGGAGAGAAAGCCGGCGAGGATGAACCCCTTGAGCAGCCCCAGCAACCCCAGCCCGACGCTGAAGGCGGTGTTCACGAGCGTGCCACGCGCCGCGCGGGTCCGCAGCGAGCCGGAGAACGCGAACCGGCGAGAGGGCTCCGGCGGGCTCTCAGCGTGCCGCTCCTCAACCGTGGCGCACACCCCAGTCATACGGGATCTGGTCGCCGAACGGCTCGAGGCGCTCAATTTCCAGTGGATCGTGCGCCACCGTGGCGCAGTTGGCGACGAGCGCGGGCAGGGTGCCCTCGCCCTTGAAGCCGTTCCAGATCTGCGGCGGGATCTTCACGAGCGCGTAGTTCAACTCCCCGACGTGGAGCTCCTGGGTCGCGCCGCGGGTGGGAGAGCCCTCACGATCATCGTGGAGCACGAGTTTGACCATGCCGATCGGCACGGCGTAATTCAGCGTCGTCCGCGTGTGGAGATGCCAGCCCTTGACGACGCCGGGGTAAACGACCGAGAAGTAGATCTCGCCAAAGCGCTCGAATGCGGGATCGTCCTCGCGCAGCATCTGCAGCACGGCGCCACGCTCGTCGGGGATCCGCCGCAGCGGCGTGACGATGACGTCGTGGATCTCGCTCACCTACAGCTCCTCTCGATGGGCCAGGCAGAAACGGACCGTCTCGGTGACGGCGTCCTGCAACGGGGTCCCTAACCGTAGCCCGCCGGCCAGTGCTCGGTCCACCGCGACGTGATACGGGCCCGGTGGATCAGCCTCCGCCGCCGGCGCCCGCAGAGGCGGGCGCGCGCCGGTTTCCCATTCGAACGCATCCTGGATCATCTCGGCCAACGCGCGGACGGTCCGCGGTATCCCGGACCCGAGGTTGTATGTCCCGGGAGGCAGTGGGGGATCGAGTGGACGGCACGCGTCGGCGATCGCCGAGCAAACTGCGCTCAGTGGCACAAAGTCACGCCATTGGGTCCCCGGGGACAGGAGCGTCAAGGTCCCCGTCAGTGCGCCCTGTCGGCACAGGTCATTGGCCACCAGCGACCAGCGATCAACGCACGCAGCGTCCGGCGCCCCGACCGAGTTGCTGAGGCGCAGGACCACCAACTCGTAAGCTTCGCCCGCGAGCGCGGCGGCGACATGCTCGGAGGCGAGCCGAGAGATCGCGTAGGCGGATCGCGGCTCGACGCGCATGTCCTCGGTCAACGTCGCCCCGGGCGTCATCCGGGCGCCGTAGACGTGCACCGTCGACATGTAGACCAGCCGCCTGACACCCGCCGCCGCGCAGGCTTCGGAGACCCGCTCGGTGGCGAGGAACGTGCCGGCCAGCGCCGCCGCCGGCTCCCGGGCGGCGAGGTACTCGTTCTCCCCCGCGAGGTGGACGACCGTGTCGGCTCCTTCGCAGGCCCGGGCCAGGAGATCCGTGGCTCCGGGGTCGGTCAGGTCGCACACGGTCTGCGGCACCTGCAGGCGCGCCGAGGACTCGCGCGCCAGGGCGTGGACCTCCCAGCCCGCCCCGGTGAGGGTCTGGACGAGCCGGCCGCCGACGTACCCGGCGGCGCCGGTGATCAGCGCCTTGGTCAAGTTGGAGACCCTAGTGGGTCGTGCAGGTACAGCCGTTCGCACAGCGGAGCGATGCCGAGATCCCAGTCGAACGGCTGGGCGGCTGTCCGGCAGACGCTCACGGTCTCGCCATCCCGGGCCAGCTCGAACGCCCGCAGGCACGCCGCAGCCAGTTCCGCCGGATCACCGGGAGGGCAGAGCTCGCCGGTGACGCCGGCTCTCACGAGTTCCTGAGGCGCCCCGTTGGTGGTGGTGACCAGCGGGGTCCCGCAGGCCAGCGACTCGACCAGCGCCATACCGAAAGAGTCATCGACCGAGGGCAGGCAGGTCACCCACGCCCGCCCGTAGCGCTCGTGCTGCCGGCCTGCCTCACCCAGACCGAGGACCTCCACACGCTCCCGGAGGCCGGCGGGCACCGCGGCCAGAAGCCCGGCCGGATCGCCGGGGCCGCTCAGCCACAGCACGACCTCCGGTTCGGACTGTGCGATCAACGGGAGCGCCGCCAGAAGCACGGGAACGCCCTTGCGCTCCTCCGTTACCTGTCTCTTATACACATC
>CAXMLR010000189.1:0-7813 GCA_964194275.1 uncultured Solirubrobacterales bacterium | reverse complement strand
ACCCACGGCTTCTGCCAGGAGGTCCTCGCGGAGCTGGGGACGATCGGCGATCTGGACCCGGCGACCGAATTCGTGGAAGACGTCTCGGACCTTGTTGAGGAGGTGCTCGACGACCTCTACGTGCGCCGCTTCCAGAAGCACGGCGGGGCGCCGTTTGACCGCGCCGAGGCCCTGAAGATCGCCCGAAAGGCGGTGGACAATCCCACCGACCGGCTCGTGCCGCAGGACGCTCCGCCGGACTCGGTCGCCGCGATGCGCTACCGGCTGGCCGTCGTCGTGCGAGAAGAGCTCGAGCGGCGCAAGCGGCAGATGGCGATCATGACCTATGACGATCTGCTCACACGCCTAAACGACACGCTCAAGGGCCCGAGCGGACCCGCCGCGACCGCGTTGCTGCGCGGCCGCTACAGGGTCGTCCTGGTCGACGAGTTCCAGGATACCGATCCCGTCCAGTGGCAGATCCTGCACCGCGCGTTCGTGTGTGACGGGGTGACGCTGGTGCTGATCGCCGATCCCAAGCAGGCGATCTACGCGTTCCGCGGTGCTGACGTCTACGCCTACCTCGTGGCTGCGGCCACCGCCGGGACACGCGCGACGCTGCGCCTGAATCGCCGCAGCGATCAGCCGCTGCTTGACGCATACGACGCCCTGTTCGACGACGCACGGCTCGGGCACCCGGAGATCGTCTACCGCCAGGTCACGGCTACCTCCGCCCATCAGGCGGCGCGGCTGATCGGGGCTCCGGACGGGTCCCCGCTGCGGGCGCGTGTGGTCTATCGCGACGAGCCGACGATCGAGCGCACTCCGAAAGGCCTACCCCAGTCGGGATCGGTCCGCGGGCACATCGCCAAGGACCTCGCCGCCGAAGCGGTCCGGCTGCTGTCCTGCGCCGCGCAGATCGAGCACCGGGACTCCGACGGTACGCTGCTCCGCTGCGAGCCGCTCTGTGCAGGCGACATCGCCGTGCTCGTCCGCACCCATGCTCACGCCGACCTGGTCCGCGCGGCGCTCGAGGCGGTGCGAGTGCCGGCGGTGATCAACGGTGCGGGCAGCGTGTTCGCCACACCTTCCGCGCGCGGCTGGCTGCGCCTGCTCGAGGCGATCGACCGCCCGGCCAGCCCGGCCCGGGCGCGCTCCGCGGCGCTGACGCCGTTCCTCGGCTGGAGCGCGGAGCGGGTCGCGACCGCGACCGAGGACGACTGGGAGGATGTCCACCGCCGCCTTCATCGCTGGAACCGGGTATTGCGCGAGAGCGGCGTGGCCGAGCTGACCGAGACGATCATGCTGGGCGAGGACCTGCCCGCGCGCGTGCTCGGCGTGCTCGAAGGCGAGCGTCTGCTGACCGATCTGCGTCATCTGGCACAGCTGCTGCACCGCACGGCGGCGGCGGAGCGGCTCGGGCCGACGGCGCTGCGCGGCTGGCTGGCCCAGCAGATTGCGGCCACCGAGAACGAGGGAGAGGAGGAGCGCACCCGCCGGCTCGAGTCCGACGCGCAGGCGGTCCAGATCCTCACCATCCACCGCAGCAAGGGCCTCGAGTTCCCGGTCATCCTCTGCCCGTTCCTGTGGGCCCCCGGCTGGAGCCCGTCCGAGGGCGAGCCGGTCTTCTTCCACGATGGCGGCCGAGGGAATGAGCGGACGATCGACGTCGGCCTCGACGGCCCGGGCTTCAAGGCCCACAGCCAGCAGCATCGCGTCGAGGAGCGTGGGGAGGACCTGCGCCTGCTCTACGTCGCGCTCACCCGGGCCAAGCATCAAGCGGTGATCTGGTGGGCGAGCGCCTGGGACAGCCAGCACTCTCCGTTGGGGCGGCTGCTGCTCGCCAAAGACGAGAAGGGCAACGTCGCCCCGGACGGCGGCAAGTCGGTTCCCGCCGAGACAGCCGTCTGCGAGCGCTTGGAGGCGCTGGGCGCCGAGGCACCCGGGTGCGTCAGCGTCAGCCGCTCCCGTCTCGGTCTGATGCGCGAATGGAGCCCATCGCTCACCGCTCCGGCCGACCTGCTGGCGGCGCGCTTCGCTCGCCGGCTTGATCTGCGCTGGCGGCGCACCTCGTACAGCGACATCACGGCGGCCGCCCACGAGGAGGTCGTGACCAGCGAGCCCGAGGAGTCGATCGTGATCGACGAGCCCGAAGCGCCCACGCCGATTTCCGCACCCCCGCTGATTCCCGCACCCTCGTCTGAGCAGCCGTCCTCGCTCGGCCTGGATACAGCGTCGCTGCTCGGCGGGATGCCGGTAGGGGCACAGTTCGGGACCTTCGCCCACCGCGTGCTCGAGGCAACCGACTTCGCCGCCGAGGACCTCAGCGACGCACTGGCGGAGCAGATCGCGCAGGCGCAGAAGTGGCGCCGGCTTGAACTCGGCGATGAGGCCGAGGTGGTCACCGGGCTGCGGGCGGCGATCGAGACGCCGCTCGGCGAGCGCGTAGCCGGGAACGCTCGTCTGCGTGACGTGGCGCGCTCTGAGCGCCTGGACGAGCTCACGTTCGAGCTCCCGCTGGTCGGGGGAGACGACCCCAGCGGCCGGCTGACCCTGGCGGCGATCGCCAACGTCCTCCGCGCGCACCTCCCCGCCGGCGATCCGCTGGGCGGGTATGCCGATCGGCTCGAGGACCCCGCCCTGCGCTCGGACCTGCGCGGCTTTCTCACCGGCAGCATCGACGTGGTGATCCGTCTGGCGGGACCGCGGTTCGCTGTCGTCGACTACAAGACCAACTGGCTCGGGCCGCTCGGCGAGGAGCTCCGGCTCGGCCACTACCAGCCGGCCGCGCTGGCCGCGGAGATGAGCCGCGCGCATTACAGCCTGCAGGCGCTGCTCTACACGGTCGCGCTGCACCGCTATCTGCGCTGGCGGCTGGAGGACTACTCGCCCGAGCGCCATCTGGCCGGCGTGCTGTACCTGTTCCTGCGCGGAATGGTCGGAGCTGACACGCTGGTCCGCGGCGGGGCACCCTGCGGCGTGTTCGCCTGGCGTCCCCCAGGTGGGCTGGTCAGCGCGCTCAGCGACGTCCTCGACCAGGGGGGATCGTCATGAGCACTCTTACCCCGCGCACCGATCCGTTCGATGCCCGGATCGCGGTTCGGGCACCCGGGCTCCTGCGCGAGTTCAACCAGGCTCTGGTGCTGTCGGCCGCCGACGTTCACGTCGCGCAGCGGCTGGCTGAGGCCGCCGGCGAGACGGGCGAGGCGGTGATGCTGGCGGCTGCGCTCGCCGTGCGCGGACCGCGGCTCGGTCACGTGTTCGTCGACCTCGCCACGATTGCCGACACGGCCAGCGTCGAGTCCGAGGAGCCGGCCGATCTCTCGACGCTGCACTGGCCGGAACCGAATCCGTGGACAGCCGAGCTGGAGCAGAGCGTTCTGGTCGCGGTGGGCGAGGAGGCCGGTGGCGCAGACCGACCGCTGAGGCTCCTCGGCAGCCGCCTGTACCTCGACCGCTACTGGCGTGAGGAGCGGCGAGTGGCCGCCGACCTGCAGGCGCTGAGCGCCGACGCTCCGCAGGACATCGACCTCGCGCTGCTGCGCGATGGCCTGCGGCGACTCTACCCCGGGGACTCGGATCTGCTCCAGCGGGCTGCCGCAGCCGCGTCGGTGCTCCGCCGGCTGGCGGTGGTGGGCGGCGGTCCAGGCACGGGCAAGACGACGACGGTGGCGCGGATCGTGGCCCTCCAGGCGGAGCAGGCGGCAGCTGCCGGCCTGGGGCCGCCGCTCGTCGCCCTGGCCGCGCCTACGGGCAAAGCGTCCGTGCGCCTCCAGGAGGCAGTCCACAACGAGGCGCCGGGGCTCGACACCGAGCCCGAGGTCAGGGAGATGCTGCTGAGCCTCCGCGCGTCGACGCTTCACAGGCTGCTGGGCTGGCGGCCCGGAAGCCACAGCCGGTTCCGCCATGATCGGGAGAACCGGTTGCCCCACGATTTGATCGTGGTGGATGAGACCTCGATGATCTCGCTCTCGCAGATGGCCCGGCTGCTCGAGGCGGTGCGGTCGGATGCCCGGCTGATCCTGGTCGGCGATCCCGGACAGCTGACTTCGATCGAAGCGGGGGTGGTGCTCGGCGACGTCGTCGGTCCGGCGGCCACGGGCCTGCGCATGGGAGCCGACGCGCGGGCCGCCCTGACTGAGGCGGTCGGCGACGAGCTCCCTGAGCCGGCGCCCACCCCGGTCGCTGCGGCCGGCACGATCGGGGACGGAATCGTCGTGCTCAAGAGCGTGTACCGCTACGGCGCGGCCATCGCTCGTCTGGCCGACGCCATCCGGACCGGAAACGCCGACGGCGCAGTGCAAGTCCTTGAGGGCGGAAGCGCCGAGATCGAATGGCTGCCGCTCGATCTCGAGGCGGGAAGCGGCGACGCTGACCTCGAACCAGTTCGCCGGCACACCGTCGCGACCGGCCGGGCGGTGATCGAAGCGGCCCGGGCCGGAGCGGCCACGGACGCACTGCGCTGGCTGGCCGAATTCAGGCTGCTGTGCGCGCACCGGCGCGGACCGTTCGGGGTTAGCACCTGGGGTTCGCGCCAGCAGGCCTGGCTGAGCGAGGCGGTCGAGGATCTCGACCTCGACCAGCGCGACTACGTCGGCCGGCCGCTGCTGGTGACCGCGAACGACTACGAGCTCGGGCTCTACAACGGCGATACCGGGGTGATCGTGCAGAGCGACCCCGAGCATGCGCTCGCGACCTTCGAGCGCGGCGAGAAGTTGCTGAGCTTCAGTCCTCTGCGGCTCGGAGCCGTCGAGACGCTCTTCGCGATGACGATCCACAAGAGCCAGGGCTCGCAATACGGCACCGCGGCCGTCCTGCTGCCCCCATCAGACTCGCCGATTCTCACTCGGGAGTTGCTGTACACCGCGGTCACCCGGGCGCGGCAGCGCCTGATCCTGGTCGGGACCGAAGCGACCGTGCGGGCGGCCGTGAAGCGCCCGGTGACGCGGGCATCGGGGCTGCGCGAGCGGCTGTGGGGCTGAGCGCCCACATCCTTGACCGCACCCCACGGACGGGCGGATACTCCGGGATCGATGTGCCCTCGCGCCAGCGTCCTGCGGCTGATCGCTGCCGTCGCACTGTGTTTGAGCGCCTGCGGCAACGCGGCCTATTCACGGCCTGCCGCGATGGGCGTTGCGACATGGACCGCCGGTGCACACGTCCATGGCGTCGTCGATCTAAGCGCTCCCCGACGCGACGGCTCGATCTTGGTTGCCGCGGCTGGACATCTGGCGTTGCTTTCACGCATCGGCGAGGTGCGGCGCTACCCGAGCAGCTACTCGGAGCGCACCGGTCTCGAGCCCTACGTCGCGCTGTCAACGGGCCAGCGCGTGAGCGCCGCGCGCTGCGGCTTCGCGCACGAGAGCCTGTTTGCCCTGCGGCTGACCCACGGGACCGGCGTGACGGAGATCGACACGCGTGGCCGTGCGCGCAAGTTCGCCACGCTCCCCCGGCATGGGCTCGAGAACGGGATCGCGTTCGACTCGGTGGGGCGGTTCGACCATCGGCTGCTGGTGAGCGCCGTCGTCGCGGGCCAGACGACGCTCTACGCGATCGACTGCCGCGGCAAGGTCACGACACTGACCAGGACGGCACCACGAAGCGAGGGCGGGATTGCGCTCGCGCCAGCAGCGTTCGGCCGGTTTGGCGGCGAGCTGATAGTTCCGGACGAGCTGTCCGGAAACTTGGTGGCGATCGGACCAGACGGTGGTTCGACGCTGCTTGCGCCGTCAGGGCTGGCCCATGGTCAGGACATCGGGGTGGAAAGCCTCGGATTCGTCCCGGCGCGCTTTGCCGCTGCGCTGGTGGCAGACCGCCGGACACATCGCAACCGCCACCCCGGAGATGATGTGATTCTCCGCATCCGGCAGGCTGCGCTCGCCGCGGTCGGGGTGCGGGCCGGAGAATTGCTCGCGGTAACCGAAGGCGGCGCCCAGACGGTCGCGGTCAGCTGCGCGGCTGCCTGCACCGTCCGTCACGTTGCCGACGGCCCCGCCGTCGCGCACGTCGAAGGCCACGTGGTGTTCAGCGCGGGGGCGCGGGGAGGGTGAGCAGGGCGGCGCTGCCGGAAGGGAGCGTGACGCGATACGTGCCCCTGGACGGCCGCAACGTCACGGTCTCGATGGGGCCTTGGAGCGCGCCGCTTTCGGTAGCCATGCCGAAGCTCTGGCCCCCAAGCGTCACGCCGGTGCTCGCCGCCGCGCTCGGGGCTCGAAGGCGCTCCAGCACTGCGACCGCGCTGCTACCCGGCCGGCGCACTGCGACAACGTGCGCGCGGGCGGTGTCCTTGTTGATCAGGACGACGCGGATCCGTCCATCGGGGGCCCGGGTCGCCCAGAGTTTCGTCTGGGCGCCGGCGCGAGGCGAGAGGCCCAGCAGCTGCGATCCCGGGGGCGTGGCCTGCGCGAACATCAGCAGCCCGTAGTACTCCGGTGCCACCGCCGCACGCCAGCGCCCGGCGGCGCGGCTGATCCGGAACAGCTCGTAGCCGGCACCCGGAAAGGTGTGGATATTGACCCCGTCCACACCGGCCCGGGCGAGCTCGAACAGGGCGTCGAGCGCCCACAGCGCTGACGCGAACGTGTTGCTGGTGCTGAGCGCCGCTCCGCAAGAGACGGTGTTCAGCTCGTCGACGCGCAGCGGCGCGCCGTGTCCGTGCGCGATCGCGGCGTACGGCGCGAGGCTGTGCGCGAGCCCGGTCGACGCTTCTGCCGAGAGGAGATGGGGGATCGTCGGATAGCGAGACGATCCAGGGCGAATGAAGCACGACTGCAGGGGATAGCGGTGCAGGGTGACCAGGCCGAGCCGCGGCTGGGCGCGCAGGAAGCCGGCCAGCTGATCGGTCCAGGCGAAGCTGCCAAACGCCGGGCCGGCCAGCGGCAGCTGCGGCAATCCGCTCCCGGTCGCGGTGAAATCCCGCGCGAACGCACTGAAGTCGTAGGACGCCGGACGGCCGGTGACGGGCCGTCCGTCGGCCGTGCGATACCACGCGAAGTGACCGTAGAGGTCCGGTTCGTTTCCGAGCTCGAGCGCCTGCACGGATGTCATGCCGGTGGCGCCCACCAGGGCGTTTGCCTCGGCTGCCGCCAGCGGCGGGCTGCCGGCCTCGAGGTTGAGACCAAGAATCAGTCGTGCGTTCAGGCTCGCCGTGAGCGAGCGCATGAGTGCCAAAAAGCGCTGGCTCAGCGTGAACGTCACCCCGGCCGGGCGGGCGATTCCCGCGGCCGGCGACCAGGCCCCATCGCTGCTGGCACCGCCGATCCGCAGCACCGGCGCCTGACCCGGCGAGAGATTGCGGATCAGCTGGACAAACACCGGATCGAGCGCACTTGGGTCATCGCCCGCGTAGGCCGCGACGGCGGCGTATTCCAGCGACAGCCCGAGAAACCCTGCCGGCACCACGCGGCCGCCGTCGACCCGAGCACCGATGGTCACGCTCGCCTCGAGACCTCCGCGGCCCGAGCCGCCGGACCGCGCGTCGATCAGCACGAGAACGACGACGATGACGGCCACGATCGTCAGCAAGCTGACGTCGATCACCCGGTAGCGCCCGCGAAATGCGCCGTCCATACTTGCAGTGTTACGTGGCAAGTCGCTCGGCGACCCCGGGGGGCTGAGGCCAACCACCAACCCTCGGAGGAGCCGGCCAGAGATGGAGCACCAGATAGACCCGCAGCGCATCCACCACGCGTGGGACAACACGCTCGAACCGACGCTCGAGGTGGCCTCGGGCGACGAGGTCAGCTACGACCTGTTGATGGCTGGTCACGGCCAGGTTCACGAGGGCGCGAGCTTTGCCGAGACGAATTTCGATTTCGACACGCTCTACAACCTG
>CAXMLR010000188.1:0-3382 GCA_964194275.1 uncultured Solirubrobacterales bacterium | reverse complement strand
GTGCTGAGCCGCGCGTGCGCCTGGGCTGGTCGGTGCCCAAGCTCCATCGTGACCCGTTTCGCTCGCGCGCGCTGGCGCTGCCGACGATGGGCGCTCTGCTCCTCTTCCGCGAGGCGCTGCCATTTCTGGCCGCGCGGGCGATCCGCGCGGGTCAGGTCGACGCGATCATGGCCCACTACCGGCTGGTCACGCCGCGGCTGGCAGGCCGGGTTTCCCGCGCCGGTGGTGAGCTGTACGTCTGGACGGTCGATGATGTGCCGCGCCTGTTGGCCATGGAGGCGCTGGGCGTGAGCGGCGTGATCAGCAACGACCCGCGCCTGTTCGCGCACCTCGCCGCCGCGTCAGGGGATCCCGCACTGGGATGAGCTGAAGCCCTTCGGGTCGGCGTAGTCGGCGTCGTGGTGGCCGGCACGGGTCAGCCGAGTGCTCTGGCCCACTTCTCTGTGCCGAAGTCTCCATTCGAAGCTCACAGAACCGCGCAGCAGTCCCGCGTGAGGCCTGAACGTGAACATCACACCCACCTGGTGGACCCCGCTGCCGGCCGTTTCGAGCGCGATCGACTTCGTGAGGCCGGACAGCGGCGTGAACGACCGGCCGGTCCAATATTCGATCCCGAACCGCATCCGCAGCTGCGTGGCGAACCCGAGGCTCGGCATCTGTCCCCGGATCCCAATCGTGTTCGGGTAGCGCTTGGTGTTGCAGACGTTGATGGTCGCCCACAGATCCTTGGAGCGCTTGGCATGCTGAACGGCCACGCGCACCTGGGCGGCGGTGGGCTTCGGCTTGGCCTGCGCCACGGCGGCAAGGCTGATCACCAGTAGCGCGACGAGCGCCGGTAGCCTGAGCAGGCGAATCTCCATCCCGCGAGGAAAGATACGGGACCGTGACGGATTCCCCGCAGATTCGTAGTCAGGGTGTGAGTCAGAGCTCGATGCGACCGGAAGAGCAGACGTGGGAGCGGTTCGAGGCGCTCTACCGCGACACGCGCGAGGACCTGTACGCGTACGTGATGACGCTGTTGCGTGAGCGCAGCGCCGCCGAGGACGTGACCGCGCTGGCGTTCGAGCGCGCGTATCGCAAGCGCCGCACGTTCGATCGCCGGCGCGGCGAGGAACGCGCCTGGGTGTTCGGGATCGCCCGCAACGCGGCGCTCGATGAGCTGCGCCGCCGCCGCCGGCTGGCCAGCATGCTGGCCGAGCCTGAGGAAGTCGATCGCGGCGATGGGATCGACGACGGCGCCGACGTGGCGCTGCGCCGCACCGTGGTGCGTGACGCGCTGTCGTCGCTGGGAGCTCGGGAGCGAGAGCTGATCGCGCTCAAGTTTCACGCCGGCCTGAACAACGCCGAAGTGGCGCGCGTGCTCGGGGTGAGCGAGTCGAACGCCGGCACGCTGCTGCACAGGACCATGGAAAAGCTGAGAAAGGCGTGCTATGAGACGGTCTGAGAACGAGACGATCGATCCCGACGTCGCTGCCCAGCTCGACGCGATCGACGCGACCCTGGCCGGTGACGCCGTCGACCCGCGCCACGCCGAGCTGGCCGAGTTGGCGCTGCTGCTGGCGGCGGGGCGACCGGAGCTCGACGACGCGTTCGCGCGTGAGCTCGACGCGCGTGTGGCCGATGGCTTCGGGACCGGAGGAGGATCCGGGGCGCCCGATGCTCGCCGCGCCTGGGCGTGGCCGTCGCTGCCCATCTTCGGCGGCGCGCTGATGGCGGGCGTGGCGGCTGTCGTCGCGGTCGTGGCTTTGGGGTCCGGCGGCTCCGGCCCGGTCATCCACGAAACCGCGCAGGCGACGACGTCGGCGACGGCTGCCTCGTCGAGCTCTCAAACCCCCGCGGCCGCGCCGTCCGAGGGCTCGGGCCCGCGACGCTCATCGTTGAGCTCCCTCGGGCAGACGTTGAGTGCCGCGCAGCGTCAAGTGAACGCCACTCGCGGGCCTGGGAGCGCGGCGATCGGGACGTCTACGGCTGGGTCCCCGTCTGCGGCTGGCTCCGCGTCTGCGTCCGTGGCCTCCCCATCGCCGGCTCCCAACGGCCGGAAGATTGTCCAGAGCGCGCAGCTCGCCCTCAGTACCGGCGCGTCCCACGTCGACGACGTCGCACAGGAGATCTTCAATGTGGTCGGCAGCGAGCACGGGATCGTCAGCAGCTCGAACGTGACTGCCACCGGCGGCTCCGATGGCTACGCACACTTCGAGCTGAGCCTGCCCAGCGCCAGCCTCTCCGACGCGATGACCCGGCTCTCACGCCTGCGCTACGCCTCGGTCAGCTCTCGCACCGACACGACCCAGGACATCAACGGCAGCTTTGTCGCCGCGGGACGGCGGTTGGCCGACGCGCAGGCGCTGCGGACGGCGCTGCTCAAGCAGCTGGCCGGCGCGAGCACGACTTCCGAGATCTCCAGCCTCCACGCCCAGATCCGGGACGCCGAAGGTGCCATCGCCCAGGCCCAGGCGGACCTGGGGGGGCTGAACCACCGGGTGGACTTCAGTCAGGTCTCAGTGAGCGTCGCGGCAACCCAGTTCACCCCGGTCTCCCATGGCGGCAGCGGCGGCTTTACGCTGCGCCGCGCGGTGCACGACGCGGGCCGTGTGCTCACCGTCGTCGCCGGCGTGGCGCTGGTCACCCTCGCGGTGCTGCTCCCCGTCGGGCTGGTCGGCCTGCTCGGTTGGTGGATCGCCGCCACCCTGCGCCGGCGCCGGCGCGAGCAGGCGCTCGACCTCGCCTGAGGGGTTTGAGTCCGGGCGCGGGCCAGGACTGTGCTATCCCTCACCCCGTGGGCTCCACGGAGGAGACGATCGCGCTTCTACATCGAGTTCCGGCGTTCGAGGCGCTCGCCGATGACGAGCTGCTCCGCGTTGCCGACGTGGCCGTTCCGCGTCGTCTCGCTGCCAGCGAGGTCGTGTTCCGCAAGGGCGACAAGAGCGACACCTGCTACATCGTCCGGGACGGGCACGTGCGCGCGGTGCGTGAGCATCCCGACGGGCGCACGATCACGCTGGCCAACTTCGGCCCGGGAGACATCTTCGGCGAGCTGGCGATGTTCGACGACGAACAGCGTTCGGCGACGGTCGAGACGCTCGAGAGTACGGAGGTCATCGCGATCCTCGGCCGCGACATGCGCCGGCTGCTGCGTGAGCACCCGGACATCGCGGTCAAGTTGATCGGCGCGCTCGGGCGGCGGCTGCGCGAGACCAACGAACGGCTCGCGCGGCAATCGTTTCAGACCGTGCAGAGTCGCGTGGCCTCCGTGCTGTCACAGCTCGTCGGAGCCGCACGCTCAGAGGGGGCAGGCGAGGGCGATGTGCTGATCACCGCGACCCAGGTGGATCTCGCCCAGCTCGCTGGATCCTCTCGGGAGTCCGCCAGCCGCTTCTTGGCC
>CAXMLR010000187.1:0-4457 GCA_964194275.1 uncultured Solirubrobacterales bacterium | reverse complement strand
TCGGTCGCTTCGTCGGCTCGGTCGCTTCGTCGGCCCCCCCAGAGCCCGAACAAAGAACCAAACCGCTCTTCGTGAATGGATTGCGGTTCGAAGTTCGGCCTCAGCGCGAAGTCCGAACCGAGATCCTTCCGCTGGAGAACCGGTTGGCGCCTTGTTCGGCCGTCGCCGGACGCCGCTGGCGTTCGGCCGTCGCCGTCGCCGGACGTCGCCGGCGTTCAGCCGTCGCCGGACGCGGGCCCCTTGGCGAACCGTGCACGTGTCCGGTGAAGCTGTCGGTCCCGGCGCGGCCGGGGGGTCCGTCCCGCGTCCCGCGCCCCGCGCCCCGCGCCCCGCCACCCGCGCCCCGCGCCCCGCGCCCCGCGCCCCGCCAGCGTTCAGGACAGCAGCGCCCGCAGGCCGTCCTCGTCCAAAACCGGCACGCCGAGGCGCTCGGCCTGGGCGAGCTTGGTACCCGGGCTCGCCCCGGCGACGACGTAGGAGGTCTTCTTTGACACCGACCCGGTGACCTTGCCGCCGGCGGCGACGACCATTTCGGTTGCCTGCTCGCGGGTCAGATCGGGCAGCGTGCCCGTGAGCACGAGCGTCTGCCCGGCCAGGGGGCCCTCCCCGGGGGGCGGTCCCTCCTCCTCCATTCGCAGACCTTCGCTGCGAAGATCTTCAATCAGCGCATGCATCAGCGGGTCACTGAGCTGTTGATGGATCGTCTGCGCCATCTTCGGCCCCACCCCCGAGGTCTGCTCGATCTCCTCCGGCGAAGCGTTCAGCAACGCGTCGACGGTGCGAGAGTGCTGGGCCAGGTTCCGGCCCGTCACGTATCCGACCTCCTCGATCCCCACCGCATACAGCACCCGCCCGAACGGCTGCTGCTTGGAGGCCTCGATCGCCGCCACCAGTTTCTCGGCCGAAACCTGCCCGAATCCCGGCCGCTCGGCGATCTGCTCGGCGCTGAGGCGGTAGAAGTCCGCGGCCGTCCGGACCCAGCCGAGTTCCATGAACTGGCTGACCTGCCGCTCACCCAGGCCGTCGATGTCCATCGCACCGACGTAGTGCTTGAGCAGCTGCCAGCGCCGCCCCGGGCAGTCCCGGTTGGGGCAGCGCGTGAACACGGACTCCCGTGGCTTAACCGTCGGGGTATTGCACACTGGGCAGAGATCGGGTGGCCGGGCGGGGGGCGGGCGATCGCTGTGCTCGGCGACGTGCGGCGCGGGCGAGAGCACCTGCGGGATCACGTCGCCGGCTCGGAGGACGATCACGTCCTCGCCTTCCCTTATGTCCTTGCGGGCCAGGTCCTCCTCGTTGTGGAGCGTGGCCAGCTTGATCGTCACCCCGCCGACGTGCACCGGCTCTAGCATCGCGTAGGGGTGCAGGTCGCCGAACTTCCCCGGGTTCCAGCCGATCTGTTTGAGCTTGGTCACCGCGGTGGTGGGTGGAAACTTCCAGGCGATCGCCCACCGCGGCTCCCGCCCCACGACGCCCAGGCGCCGCTGCAGCTCAACCTCGTTGACCTTCACCACCACACCATCGATCTCGAAGTCGAGCGACCCTCGGCGCTCCTCCCAGGAGCGGCATTGCGCCACCACCTCGTCCTCGACCCGCAGCTTCTTCACATCAGGGTGCACCGGGAAGCGATGCTCGCGCAGCCATTCCAGCGCGTCCCAGTGCGCGTTGAACGTGATCCCCTCGGTGGTGCCGACCGCGTAGGCCCAGAACGACAGCGGCCGGTCCGCGGCCAGCTTCGGGTCGAGTTGTCGGATCGTGCCGGCGGCCGAGTTGCGCGGATTCATGAATGTCGAAAGCCCCGCCTGCGCCCGGCGCTCGTTCAGCGCCGCGAAGTCCGGCAACGACATGTACACCTCGCCGCGCACTTCGATCAGCGTCGGCGGATCTTCCATGGCGAGGCTCAGCGGGATCCCGGCGATCGTCTTGAGGTTGTGCGAGACGTCCTCCCCCACCTCGCCGTTGCCGCGGGTGGCGCCGCGCTCGAAGCTGCCGTGGCGATACAGCAGCGAGATCGCCAAGCCGTCGATCTTCGGCTCGGCCACGTACTCGAACTCCGGATCCTCGATGCCCTCGCGCGCGAGGTGGTTGCGCATCCGCTGAATCCAGGCCCGCAGCTCCTCGGCCGACCGCGCATTGGCCAGCGACAGCATCGGTTGTGGGTGACGGACCTTTTCGAGATCGCCGACCGGCTCTCCGCCCACCCGCTGGGTCGGCGAGTCGGGCGTGATCAGCTCCGGATGCTCGGCCTCGATCTTCCTCAGCTCGTCGATCAGGGCGTCGTATTGATCGTCGCCAATCTCCGGATCGTCGAGGACGTAGTACCGATGACCGTGATAGTCGAGCTGACGGCGAAGCTCGGCGGCGCGCGCCTGCGGATCAGGCGGGTTTGACCCCCGGGTGCTCACGCTTGCACCTCGCCGGCGTCGACCTCCTCGGCGGCGGGCGTAATCAGCCGGGCCAGGTCATACCGGGCGAGTGCATCGAGTCCCTCGCGGTCGGTGAGGTCGAAATGGATCGGCGTCACGGCGATCCTGCCGGCGGCGACCGCGGCCAAATCGGTGCCGGTCTCGTCGCGCTCGTAGCTCGCGTCGCCGTAGATCCGGTACAGGCGCCGTTTTCCCGCACCCTCGTCGACCAGCGCGAGCTCATCCCGGTAGATCCGCTTGCCCAGCTTGGCCACCTCCACTCCATCGGGCTCAGTACCGGGGACGTTGATGTTCAGCAGGGTGCCGGAGGGCAGCGGCACGCTCTCGAGCTCGGCCACCAACCGGGCCGTGAACGCCGCCGCGGTGGCGAACTCGAAGCCGGTGGCTGAGGTGAAGTCGAGCTCACACGCCTTCGACTGCTGAGACACGGCGATGCCCGGCAGCCCCAGCACGATCGCTTCGAGCGCCGCCGCCACCGTGCCCGAGTAGGTGATGTCGTCACCGAGGTTCGACCCATGGTTGATCCCGGACACCACCAGCTCCGCTTCGAACCCCTCGATCAGCCCGAGCCGAGCCAGACGCACGCAGTCGACCGGCGTCCCGTCGGTGGCGTAGCCGACGGTTCCATCGCCGAAGTCGACCTCCTGCACCCACAACGGCCTCCGAGTGGTGATCGACCGGGCCATCGCCGAGCGGTTCCCATCGGGCGCGACCACCGCGAGCTCGATCCCGCCGAGGGCCAGCAGCTCCTTGCGAAGTGCCTGCAGCCCCGCCGCCTCGATCCCGTCGTCGTTGGTCAGCAGCACTCGCACGTCCTAATGATCCTAGTGACGCGCGCGGCCGCCGCGAAGCGCGGCACCGAGCGCTGCCGCAACCATCAGCGGTTCGCGTTCGAGCGCTCGCCAGGTGATGCGAAGCATGTGGTATCCAGCCGCCTCGAGCACAGTCTGCTTTCTGCGGTCGTTCTCGAACGCCGAGCGGTGACCGTGAAACCGGTAGCCGTCCACTTCGAGGATCACGTGGTGCGTGGGCCAGTAGAAGTCCACCTCGTAGCCATCGACGCGCGCGTTGACCAGGGGCGGAGGTAGACGGGCCTCGCGGATCAGGGAGTTCATCCGCAGTTCGCCCTCCGAGCGCGTCCAGGCCGGACCGCCTTCGCGGTCCAATTCGGCCCTGAGAGCCGCAGCGCCACTACGGTTCGGGTTGCGCGCGAGCGCCTTACGCAGCTCGTCTTCACTGGTCAGCCCGAGCGCATAGGCCTCGGCGATCGCCCGCTCGAGCTCGCCGGACCCGACCTGGGAGCCGAAGTCGAGCAGCGTACGGGCCGGCGAGGTGATCGGGATCCCATTCCGGAGCCGCCGCTCGCTCTTGGAGAGGACGGGGGCGCGGTGCGCGCAAAGCCCGCTGTGCTTGCGGCCACTCTGCCCGGCAACCGTGACCTCGACGATTTCAGGCAGCAGCGAAGAGAAGCCCCAGAGGCCGGCCGCCGAGCGATGACTGACTACGGCACGTCCGCGGCAGGCGAGCACAGCAGCCAACTCGCGCGCGCCCGGGACCAGAATCGGCTGCCCGACCAGATAGACCCCTCGGTGAATGAGGTGCAGCGTCCCCCGCCGGCGGCGGGTGAGGATCGCGTCCTTGCGCAGCCCGGCAGCGTAGAGCTGCTCGGTGCCGATCAGCTCGAGTTGGCGAGCCGCCACCCCGGCCGCCGCGCGATCGCCCGCACCGAGATCGCGAACAAAGCGCCAAACCCCCTCCACCGAGACGATCTCGGTGCGAACTTCGGCCTGAGGCCGAAGTTCGCACCACGATTCACGCGCGCCGACCGGCTTGGTTCGTTGTTCGGGCTTCCGGCGCGCCATCGACCCTCAGAGCGGCGCAGACCGTAACGCCTCCCCCTCGATGCCGAAGTTCCACACGCCGCGACACAGTCGTGACACCCCGGCCGCCGCACCGCACCGCACCGCACCACACCGCACCACACCACACCACACCGCACCGCAGCACCGCACCGCAGCACCGCACCGCACC
>CAXMLR010000186.1:0-4419 GCA_964194275.1 uncultured Solirubrobacterales bacterium | reverse complement strand
CAAAACGGAACTAACCCGGTAAGCACTAAGCACCAAACCGCGGGGGCCGCCCGCCGGTTTGGTTCCTTGTTCGCCCTGAGCCCGAAGAAGGAACCAGTCGTGGAGCTGGCGCCGCGATTTGGTGCGAAGTTCGCCCACCGGAACCGAACCGCAGCCGACCGCGACCCCAACGCCGACCGCGACCCCAACGCCGACCCCGACCGCGACCCACGACCTGGGGATTCCGGCCCCACGGTGCTCAGCGATCTTCGCGGTATGCCCGTGTGGAGCATTCCTCGCTGCACGATGCCCAGACGTCGGGGTGGAGCTGGTCGCGCACCGACACGTCGAAGTGCCGAGGAGCAGCGGCACCGGCATCGCCGGTCTGTCGACCGGAGTGCTGAAGGGGTCTTCTGCCGCCCTGCCACCGCTGGGTTCTGGGCGTTGTCGGTATTGCCCGCTGCCACCGCCTGAGCGGCTGACCCGCAACTACCACCGGCGCTGAGCTACAGCGTCAGCTCGGCCCACACCTCCAGCTGCTGATGGCGCTCGCTGCCCCAGCGGCGGGCGAGTGCCTCGACCACCCGCAGTCCCATTCCGCCGGGGCCGAAAGTGTTGCCATCGCGCCGGACCGGAGTCGTCGCGGAGCGTCCCTGATCGGTCACCGCGATGCGGACGCCGGCCGGAACGAGGTCAGCTCGGAGCTCGAACTCCTCCTCAGGCTGGGAGCCCGAGTGCATCACGGCGTTGGTCGCCAACTCGCTCACGATCAACAGCGCGTCGTCGCGCACCGCGTCGATCGCGGCGAGCCCGCCCACGGCCTGTCGAGCCAGCGCGGGTGCCGAGGCATCGCAGCGCAGGCGGACTCTCAGGAGTTCTGCGGGGCGGATCGACACACTTTCCGGATACCCGGTTCGAGGAGCTTGACGCGGCAAGTTGGCTCAGCGGACCCATTTTCTGAGCGTGCGAGCAGTGCGTGGCAGCGGCCGCGCCGGGTAAGGTGGGAGATCGGGCGCCGGGATGGAGGGGCTCCTCAGGAGGGCACATCAGCAAGCGCGGAAATCACCAGATCTCAGACGATGGCACCCTTTCGAGGCACGTGCTCAGATCCGTGCCGGACGCGGTCATCGTAATGAGCGCGGACGGGTTGGTGCGGGAGTGGAACCCCGCAGCGGAGATCACCTTCGGATACTCACGGTCCGAGGCAATCGGCAGCGAGGTCGCGGAGCTGATGATTCCGGAGCCGCTGCGGGCGGCCCACCGCTACGCCCTCGGCCGCTACCTGAAGACCGGCGAGGGAACGGTGGTGGGGAGGCGCCTGGAGCTGACCGGGATCCGACGCGACGGCTCTGAGTTCCTGGTCGAGCTGACGATTACCGCGCTTTCGCAATACGACCCGCCGCTGTTCGTCGCGTTTGTGCGCGACCTGAGCGAGGACCCGCTCCCGAGCCGCGACACCGCGCGGCTGCAGCAGCGGATGGCGTTTCTGGCCAGGACGAGCCTGGTGCTCGACCGCTCACTGGATCTCAACGAAACGCTGCGTACGCTCGCCGATCTAACCGTACGTGGGCTGTCTCAGCTGACCGTGATCGATCTGCTGGACGACGACGGTTCGGTGCACACCGCCGTCGCCGCCGCCCCCGATCCCGCGCGGGCTCGGGAGATCGAGGACATGCGTGAGGCGCATCCGCTTACGCTCGCCGGGTCGCACCCCGTGTCGGCGGTGCTGCGCTCCGCCCAGCCCATGCTGCTTCCCGCGATGACGCCAAGCTTTCTGCGTGACATCGCCGAGGGCACCGAACACTTCGAGCTCATGCGCCGCATGCGCTACCACTCGGCAATCGTCGTTCCCCTGACCGCTCGCCGGCGGCCCCTCGGCACGTTGTCGCTCCTGCGGATGAAGGACGCCCCCTCCTACAACCAGGACGATCTGGTGCTGGCCGAGGAGCTGGCCCGCAGGGCCGCGATGGCGATCGACAACGCCCGCCTGTTCGAGGCGACTACACACATCGCCAGGACCCTCCAGGCAAGCCTTCTGCCGCAGTCGCTGCCCGCCATCCCAGGCGTTGCGATCGCCGGGCGCTACCGCGCCGCCGCGGCGGATCAGGAGGTGGGCGGCGACTTCTACGACGCCTTCGCGATCGGCGAGGACCGGTGGGGAATCGTGATCGGTGACGTCTGTGGGAAGGGACCCGAAGCGGCCGCGCTCACCGCGTTGGCTCGTTACACGATCCGGGCGCTGTCCGATCACGCGCCGGCCCAGGTTCTGTCGCGGCTCAACGCGGCGGTGCTGCGGGCGCGCGAGGAGACCTCGCACCGATTCCTGACCGCCATCTTCGCCGTGGCCGAGACTCGAGACGGCACGCTGCATGTGGAGTTGGCCGTCGGCGGACACCCGCCGCCGGCTCTGTTGCGCGGCGATGGCTCGGTCGAGCAGGTGGAAGTCGCCGGCCCACTGATCGGCGTGCTCGAGGCCCCGGACTATCCCCCCGCCCACTGCGTGCTGAGTCCCGGGGACACGATGGTGCTCTACACCGATGGCCTGACCGACGCCCGCGCGCCGGCCCAGATCCTCTCCGGGTCAGACGTCCTGGAACTGCTGGCCCGCAGCCGTGGGCTGCCGGCCGACGGTCTGGCCGCGTTCCTCGAGGCGGAGGCCACCGGCGGCGAGGACCCGCGTGACGACATCGCGTTGCTCGTGGTTCAGCTGGCTTAGCGCCGGGCGCGCGCGCGTCTGCAGTTCCTCGATCCCGAGCGAGCTCGCCGGCGATCGCCTCGGCCATCATCATCGGCCTCGACCAGGCCGGGCAGCGAGCCGCCCTCGCAGCGCGATCACGTATCGGTAGCTCAACGCCGCGCAGTGCTGTAGCCGTGGCCATACGCGCAAACGTATCCACGCGCGGCCCGAGTGAATGCGGGGTGCGTTCTACGATGGACAGCGATGCTCCTCTCTGTCCTTGATCAGTCGCCGATCTCGGAAGGCTCATCAGGCGCCGAGGCACTGGCCAACACCCTCGACCTCGCCCGGCTGGCCGACGAGCTCGGCTATCACCGGTACTGGGTGGCCGAGCATCACGGCGGCCCGATGCTGGCCGGACCGAGCCCCGAGGCACTGATCGGCCCGATCGCGGCCGGCACGCATCGCATTCGCGTCGGGAGCGGGGGCGTAATGCTCCCTCACTACAGCCCGCTTAAGGTCGCCGAGACGTTCTCGGTCCTGTCTGGCCTGTATCCCGGGCGAATCGACCTCGGGATCGGCCGTGCTGCGGGAACTGATCCGCTGACCACGTTCGCCCTGCAGCGCGACCGGCGGCAGGCTTCGCCCGATGACTTCTCCGATCAGCTCGCGGAGCTGCTCGCCTATCTGGACGACGCCCTCCCGTTCGATCATCCGTTCCAGCGCCTGGCCGCTGCCCTGCCGGGCCGCCCGGAGCTGCCCGCGGTTTGGCTGCTCGGCTCCTCCCCTCAAAGCGCGATCTGGGCGGCGCAGCTCGGGCTCCCCTACGCGTTCGCCGACTTCATCAACCCCGGTGGATCCGACATCGCCGCCAGCTACCGCAGCCGCTTCATCGCCGCGCGGCGGCTCACCGCGCAGAGAACCGCGGTGGCGGCATGGGTGTTGTGCGGCGACAGCGACGAGGAGGCCCAGTACCTCGCCACGAGCAGTCGGATGACGCTGACGTTGCTGCGACGGGGGCAGCTGATCGCTGTGCCCGCGCCGGAGCGGGCGGCTGAGTTCCTGCGCCGGGAGGGCAAACCGGTCGACGGGTCCCTGCCCGGCCGCCGGGGGATCATCGGGTCCCCGGCCACGGTCCGCGCCGGCATCGAGCAGCTGGCCAGCGAGTACGTCGCCGATGAGGTGATAGTCGTGACCATCACCCACGACCACACGGCGCGCCGGCGCTCGTATGAGCTGCTCGCCGAGGTGATGGACCTGGAGCCGCAGCGCGTCGGCACCGCCGCAGGCTGAACCGCCGAGGCGCTGGTTATCGTCGCCAGCGTGGGCTCCTCTCGCGACCACCAAGCCTTCGGCGTTATAGGTACATGATCTACACGACGATTCACTCTCCCATCGGGCCGCTGCTGCTGAGCGGAGATGGCGACGGGCTGCAGGGCCTGTCGATGCAGGGCGGCCCCCGGCCGGTGGCGATCCGCAGAGATTGGCAGCGCGATGATGAGGCTTTCCCCGCGGTCCGCGCCCAGCTGCGGGAGTACTTCTGCGGCCGGCGACATGCCTTCGAGCTTTCGCTGGCGCTGGCGGGCAACCCGTTTGAGCTTACGGTCTGGAGGGCCCTGCAGGAGATCCCGTATGCGACAACGCGGAGCTACGGCGAGCTGGCCCGGAGGATCGGACACCCGTCCGCCGCGCGCGCCGTCGGCCTGGCCAACGGCCGCAACCCGATCGCTCTGATCGTTCCCTGCCACCGCGTGATCGGCGCC
>CAXMLR010000185.1:0-3034 GCA_964194275.1 uncultured Solirubrobacterales bacterium | reverse complement strand
GGCGGTGGAGTGTCCGGGCTCGCGCGATCGCGCCTCGTCTCTGTTCCGCTCGAGCCTCGCTGCCGTAGCAGTACGCGACAAAGCTGGCGCCGCCCGCGATCGGGGCACCGGCTCCTCGTGGGAGGTCTGAGATCCTAAGAGCGCGCATGAGGCACGGCTCATATTGGCAGCGGACTTGACTGCCGTGAGGTCGGCACACGCCGTAAGCAGCGCCAACGGACGAGTGCTTTGCTCGGCCGGACGTCGGCGAGACAGCGATCGAATTGGCGACAGAGGGTGATGGCGGGTCGGGTGGGTCGTCGTGGGAACGGAGGATCGCGGTCGGTTGGAAGCGCTGGCAGCCTCCGCAGAAGCGCCGACTCACCTCGCCGAGATTCGTGACCGCGGGCGGCGCGGCGGTGGTGGTCCCCGACCCAGACGGAAGGATCATGTACGACGCCGTCGAGCGCGTCCTCACCGGACGATAAGTCGCGCGGATCTCGACCGTTCGGACCGGGGCTCGTGCGATCCTGCTCACGTGGTCGGCGACGGCGCTTCTAACGGCAACTCCGCCGGGACCGACGTCATCCCGGCGTTGGACTACGCGATTGCCCTCGATCTCGGCTGGGAGCTGGCAGGGCTGTATTCGGCTCCACATGTGCCGAGCAAGAAGCCAGCTGGCCGCGAGTCGGAGCCCAACGTGGGCGATGCTCCGCCTCGGTTCCTTCCGACCTTGAGCGAGCTCTCGCCCGCGGAGCGGACCCGGCTTTCCTTGGGGCGCATTCGCGTCGCGCTTTTCCGCCTAACGCATGTGTTCGTCGCGGCCGTCGTGGACGTATCGACCGTCGACGCGGCCATGGCTGCGTTCGATCGCAGCGACCTCGCGCAGTTGAAGGCGGAGCTCGTCAATCTGCACGACGAACTGCTGCTTCGGTTGCACGTCGTCGATCCGAACCTCGGAAAGTCGTATGACCTCGGCCGAGCCCTGGTCTACACGTGCCAGCGACCCTCGAGCTGGGCGGAAGTCCGTGACGAGTTCCAGCGGTTCCGACTCGCGACGCTGAGCGGTTGGCTCGCCGATCTCTCCACGTACCTGCCCGACCACGCCTGCAGAGCAGTCGCGATCTCGCTCAGCATCTGGCAGGAGGCGATCCCCGATCCGGACCAACGCTCGCACGCCGGACAGCTTGCGCTCGATTTGGGCGGCGACGCCGAGGCCCGACTGCTCCGGCAGCTGCGCCGCCAGGGCGGGTTGTGGCGAACCGTGCTCACCGCCGCGAAGGACCCCCGGCAGATGCTCGGCGCCAGCGATTATGTGGCCGCGGTGGGCAGATTGGCGAAGCGCGCGCTTCGCCTGCTGTTCTCGTGGCGGACGTACTTTCTGGTCCCGGTGGTGCTCCTAGCCGGAGGCGTGGCCATCTACTTGATCCTTAGTTCCGGTGGCCAGGAGATCAACAAGATCGTTGGGGCAATCGCCACGGGCGCGGGCGCCCTCGGGATCACGGCGAGCGGGGCGAGGATGACTGTGGGGCGGTGGGCATTGACGGTGGAGGAGCCGATGTGGGCGGCGGAGATCGACGTCGCGATCGGTGGTGCGATCACAACGCTCGATCGAGACTGGGTCGTTCGCCTTCGCCAGAGGCCCTCGAGGATCGCCGCCGCCATCGCTCCGGCGCGCGGACCCGCCGCGGAATAGCCTGACCTCACCTCCGCACGCACGGGTGAAGCACCGGCGGCTACGCGCGGCGCGATCTCCCTCCGAGCCTGCGCTCGTCCGCATCCTGCAGGTGATCCAGGGTCGGGTGCTCGCTCTCGGTGTCGTCGAATTTGGAGGGAGCGCTGGCGCTTCCGGCACGACCGCTCTTTCGTTCTCGGACCGGCGGGGACCACGCTATCGCCCCGGCGATAGGTTGCTCTGTAGCCCACCGGAAGCGCCCGCTGTCAGCAGCGAGACTTGGCGGTCCGCTCGCGCAGTCAAGATGTTCGAGTGGCGCAGAACCTCGACTTCCTGATCGCGCTCGACGAGCAAATCCGCGAGAACAACCTCGGCTACGTGGGTGACGCTTCTGGTCTCCAGCGCGTCGCTCATGAGACCGGGCTCGCCGCGCCAAACGACCCGTGGTCGGCCGCGCGCTGGACTGGCGAGCTCGTGGAGCTGGGTTACATCAAGCACTCCAAGGCGGGCCTCGGCGATACACGTCCCGTGCCTGAACGCTGGTACACCGACAGCGACCTCTATCGCTTCAGCGACTATCGGCTCACAGATGCTGGCCATCAGGCAGTCGCGCGCGAGCGATTGCGCCGGCGTCAGGACATGGCCGATGCAGTGATTGGCGCTGCCTTCCCGGGCTTGCTGTTGGACAGAGTTGATGAAGCAAGGAAGCGCGCGGTCGCGGAGCCGCTGCGCCGCCTGCGAGCCGCACTCGACAATGAGCACTGGTTCGACGCGGTCGGAGTATCAAAGGATCTCGTTGAGTCGGCGTGCAAGGTGACCATCGAACTCGCGGGCGCTACGCCGACCCTCAGGGCCGACATGCTCGCGCTGGCGAAGAAGCTCAACGCACACGCGGCAATGACGAAGCCAGTCCGCTGAGCCGGAGTGTCGTCGCGACCGTCCAACGGCTCGCAGAACTACGCAACGACCTCGGAGCCCGCCACGGCCATTCAGAGCTGCCCGGAGTAGCAGACCGAGCCGCAATGCTCGCGGCCGGTTCCGCCTGCGCAATAGCCGCGTATCTCCTCGGCACCGATTAGGGAGAACTCACCGAGACCGACTTGAGGCGTATCTATCCCCGCCCGCTGGACGGCGCCGCTCAACGGATTGCTGTCAGGGCGATCGCTTCAATGCTCTGACCGAAGCTCTCAGAACGAAGAGTTGTGAGCGGCAGAAGCCGGCCGTGTCAGCGCGTCGCGCGCGGCCCCCTCCGCGCCGCCGCAGCCGGCCGCGACTGGCTGGCCGTGGCCGCTGGCTCGGGCGGGCCGGGGCGGCCGACGTCGAGCTCTACGATCCGCCGCAGCCCAGGCAGGCGCTCTAGGTCCTGTTCGCGGCCGAGTG
>CAXMLR010000184.1:0-8138 GCA_964194275.1 uncultured Solirubrobacterales bacterium | reverse complement strand
TAAAAGAGCCAGCCCGGGGCCCGGGGGAGGCGCGGCGTCCCGCGGAGCCGATAGCGCCGTCCAGGCCACTTCGGCCTCGGCGTCCAGGCGGCGCTTGCCGACCTCTCGCACGATCAGCTCGGCGAGCGGGACCCCATCCGCCTCTAAGCGGTCGGCGAATCGGTGCAGCGCCTGTGCCCGGTGCTCCATCGTGGAGCGGGTCCAGCCCTCGGCGCTGGCATCAGCCCGGGTGACCGCCGCCGCGGTTTCGCGGGGTCCCGCGACCGACGTGCGGAACACTTCTTCACCGGTGAACGGGTCGTGGGAGACAACCTCGTGTTCGATGCTCGGGCTCACCACGTGTGGGTGCGTGTGCAGGCGTCGCTCAGCACGGAGCGCAGGATCTCGCCGATCTCCTCGAATTGCTCGGGCCCTGCGATCAGCGGTGGCGCGAGTTGGATGACCGGATAACCGCGGTCCGAAGCGCGGCAGATGAGCCCGCGCTCGTGAAGCGCGGGAGCGAGGACGCTCTCGGTCAGCTCTCGCGCGGCGTCCGCGTCAAAGCGCTGTTTGCTCGCTTGATCGCGGACCAGCTCGATCCCCCAGAAATAGCCGGCGCCACGCACGTCACCGACGATCGGCAGCTCGTAGAGCTCCTCCAGCGTTGAGCGCAGCAGAGGCTCGTTGGCGCGAACATGGTCCAGCAGGGCCTCCTGCTCGAGCAGATCGATGTTGGCCAGGGCAACCGCAGCCGCGACCGGATGGCCGCCGAAGGTGAGCCCGTGAGCGAACACGGCCTCCCCATCGAGGAAGGGTTCAGCTACCCGATCCGAGGCGATCAGGGCGCCCATCGGCACGTAGGCCGACGTCATGCCCTTGGCGGTCGTAATGATGTCGGGCCGGTAGTCGAATCGCCCGGCACCGAACCAGGTGCCGAGCCGACCCCACGAACAGATCGTGTCGTCTGAGATGAGCAGGACGCCGTAGCGGTCGCAGATCCTGCGGACGCGCTGGAAGTAGCCAGGCGGTGGAGGGATGCACCCACCGGAGTTCTGTACTGGCTCGAGGATCACGGCCGAGACCGTCTCCGGCCCTTCGCGCAGGATCCGCTCCTCGATCGCGTCAGCGGCCTGCGAGCCCTGTCCACTCTCGTTGCGGTAGGAGCCGGTGTGAGGCACATGGCACCCCCTGGCGATCAGGGACTCGAATGGGTCACGCACCGAGGGCAGGCCGGTGGCGCTTAGGGCGCCGAGGGTGGTGCCGTGATAGGCAAGCTCGCGTGCGATCACCTTCACTCGCGTGGGTTCCCCGCGAGCACGGTGATAGCAATGGGCGAGCTTCAGCGCCGACTCGACCGCCTCAGAGCCCCCTGAGGTGAAGAACACGCGGTTCAGGTCCCCTGGAGCCAGCTGCGCAACCCGCGCGGCCAGCTCGATCGCGCGGGGGTGTGCCGTACCCCAGGTCGTGGCATAGGCGAGCTCGCGCGCCTGCGCAGCAGCCGCCGCAGCGAGCTCGCTCCGTCCGTGACCGACGTTGACACAGAAGAGCGATGACAATGCGTCGAGGTAGCGCCGGCCCAGCTGGTCATACACATAACAGCCCTCGCCGCGCACGAAGATCGTTAGCGTTTCGTTCCCTCCGAGGGGAGCGAAGTGCCGCCAGAGATGACGTCGGGCGGCTTCCTGAAGCTCGGGGGCGGCGCCTGCCAGCAGCCGCTGATCGCTCACCGTCTCACCGTCTCACCGTCTCACCGTCCCCGATCGTAGTCGGCGTTCTCAGCGTCGATAGCTCGGGCCAGGCAATCATTACCACCCGCGAGCACACCGGCGACCACGCGTCGGCGCTGCTCCACAGCGACGTTCTGGCTGAGCTTGAAGCTCGCGTCGATGCGCACGACAGCGACCTCGAAGGCGGCGATGAGCTCAACCATTTCGGGGAGGTCCGGCCGGGTGACGTCCAGCCGCCAATCCGAGCCGGCCCGGGCCTCGAAGTGCGCCACCGTCTCCTCCAGCACGCCCAGCGCCGCGGCGTGCCCATGCAACAGACGCAGCGTGCCGGCGACGTGGACGCTCACATGATCCCAAGTCGGGACCGCGAGCGGCTCGTCGTAGTAGCTCCCCGACACGAATCCCGACGCACCCTGGAAGATCACCAGCACGCTCGCCGGTTCAGAGCGCGTCAAGAGTTGAAACTGAGAGTTCGCTCGCGCCATGTGGCCGACCAGCATGCCTTCGCTGCGATGGCCGACGAACGGCAGCGGCGAGGCGACCGGCGCGCCACCGACCTGCCCGGTCACCAGCGTTCCAAAGCCGTGGTCAGCGATGACCTTCCAGGCCGCATCGGGGTGTGACGGCCGGAAGTGACACGGAACGAGCACGGCGTTGAGTCCCGGCCCAACTCGTCTACAGCCCGTTGGCCTGGAGGAACTTCGCCGCTACGGTCTTCGGGTCGACCTTCTGGATATCCACAGCAGCATTCAGCTGCTGCATCGCCTTGGTCGTGAGCTTGGCGCTGACCGCGTTGACGGTGCTGGCGAAGGCCGGACCCTCCTGGCGCAGAAGCTTGGCGCTGACAATCGGCGCGGCGTTCTGGAAGCCGAACAGGTTCTTCGGGTCGCTCAGCGTCAGGTACTTGTTACCCAGCAGGACGCCGTCGGTGGACAGGACGTCGCCAACCTGGATCTTGCCCGCGTCGAGCGAGGGCACGATCAGGCCGTGGTTGAGCGCCGCGTACCGCATCTGCATCAACCCGTACACCTGCCGCAGACCGAGCAGACCCTCGTGGCGGACTTTGAGCTCTGGTGGCGCACCGTAGGTGACGCTCGCGCCCAGCGCCTTGAGGTCGCCGATGGCCGCGAGGTGGTGCTGCTGGGCGAAGGCCGAGGTGACGTTCAGCGTTTCACGGTCGGAGAACGGGGTCGCGTCGAGCAGGCCAAAGCCATTACTGGCCAGGTAGGACTTGGCCTCCTGGTAGGTGGCCTGGGCGGTGGCGGGCAGGTTCGGCTTTTGCGCGATGATCGTCACGATCACGCCGGTGTACTCGGGATATAGACCGATCTGGCCGCTCTGCAGGGCTTTGTAAATGAGCTCGGTGCTGCCGATGTCGGACTTGAGGTTGACCGTGTAGCCCTTGGCGCGCAGCGCCTGGGCGTAGAGCTCGCCAAGGATCATTTCCTCGGTGAAGTTCTTATCCCCGATGGTCACCGACGGCTTGCCCTTGCCTGGCTGTCCGGCGCCGGCACTCGACGGGCTGCCGCCTCCACTCGATGAGCTGCCGCCTCCGCTCGATCCGCAGGCGCTCACCACGAGGAAAAGGGTCACCGCGAAGGCGACGAGGGCGAGGCGGCGCGGAAGTCTGGTGCTGGTCATGGCTTGTCTCTCTGGGGGGGGACGCGATTGGTAACGCCGCAGAAGCGCATCGCGGCGATCGCAAGCGCTTGGGCGGCGAGCAGAAGCTCGTCTATCTTCACGTGCTCGTCGACGCCGTGCGCGAGGTGGATGTCGCCGGGCCCGAAGCCGATCGTCGGCGTCCCCGCGGCCGTTAGCGTGGGTCCGTCGAAGAACGTCGTGTGGGTAGCGATCCGGCCCTCCAGGCCGAGCCCGCGCGCGGTGTCGAGCGCAACGGCGACGATCGGGGTCTCCGGCGCCACGACCCCGGCCGGAACGGCGCCCGCTTCCCACTCCACCGATGGCGGCCACTCACGCAGCCACGTGTCATCGGCGGCGGCGGCGTGGATCCGCTCCTCGACCTCGCGTTTGACCCGGCTGCCGCGGCCGTCGGGGTCAGCTTGCTCCGGGAGGTACTGGACGTGGCAGTGCAGCGCGCACGTGGCGGGATAGCTGACGATCCACTCGCCGGCGGTGATTGCTGTGGGCACGATGCCGCCCGGGACCAGGTAGGGGTTGCGGACCGCCGGGTCGGCCTGCCACTCGGCTCGCAGGCCCTCCAGCGCCCGGAGGACGACCTGCATCTTCTCGATTGCGTTCACAGCTCCGCCGTCGCGATGGTCCGGCTGGGTCAAGCCTGCGTGGCCGGCGCGACCGGTGACGGTGATCTTGGGCAGCAGCGAGCCACGCGCGCCGAGCCACGCGCTCAGGTTCGTCGGTTCGGGGATCAGGCCTCCGTCGGCCCGCACGCCGCGGGCCACCGTGGCCAGCGTGCCGCCGCCTGTGGACTCCTCATCGGTAACTGTGTTGACGATGAGGTCCCCGCGTAGAGGTACCTCCAGCGCGCGGAGCACCTCGGCGGCGATGACCATCGCTGCCACGCCCGCCTTCATGTCGCATGCGCCGCGGCCGTAGAGCGAACCATTTCTGACCCGAGCCACGAGTGGGTCGCTGTGCCACTGCTCACGTGGCTCGACCGACACTACGTCGATGTGGCCATTGAGGAGCAGGCTTCGTCCTCCGCCCGCTCCGCGCGAGCGGGCCACGAGCTGTGGGCGTCCTGCGAAGCTGTAGTGGGGAGGTAGCTCCAGTTGATTGGAGGGAAAGGACGAGGGATCGGGCTCCCACACGTCGACCTCGAGACCGGCAGCGCTCAGTCGCTCTCGCAGGTAGTCCTGGAGCGCCGCCTCCTCCCCCCCGCCTCCCTCCGGCGGCCCCGCCCGAGTATCGAAGCCGATCAGCGCAATCAGCAACTCCACGAGCTCGCCTCGGCGCCGAGCGATCTCCCGTATCACGTCTCGCTCGATGGCGACCATAACGGGAACCGTAACTCCCGTGCGCATCATGATTGGAAGCGTGCATATCGTGCAGCAAGCGGTGAGCGGCTGTAGCCTCGTGGCGTGGCGGAGATGACCAAGCCCTCCGGCGCCCAGGCGGTCGATCGGGCCCTCGATGTGCTTGAGCTCTTCGAGGAGCCAGACGCCCGGCTGACGATTACCGCAATTGCTGCAGCGCTCGGCGTGCATCGCAGCACGGCCTCACGGTTGGTGGCCGCGCTCGCACGCCACCGGCTGCTCGAGCACGACGGCCGTAGTTACGCGCTCGGGCTGGGTCTCGTCTCGCTGGCGGGCCACGTACTCAACCGCTTCCCCGTTCGCGCCCGGGCGGCCGACATCCTCCGTGACCTGCGCGACGCCACCGGCGAGACCGTTTATCTCGGCGTTGCCGATCAAGACGAACTGATCTACATCGACCAGGCCCCGAGCCCCGATGTCCGCCTCAATGTGGACTGGGTCGGCCGTCGCCAGCGGCTGACCGCCGGCATCACCGGCGCGGTGATCCTAGCCTTCGCGCCCGCCGAGACTATGATCGAGCTGGTCCGCGCGGGCCGCAGCGAGGGCGACCACGCCGCCCAGCACCTCGACACCGAAGAGCTCGCCCGGATCCGCCGGACCGGCTACCTCGCGCGCTACGACGACCCCAGCAGCAACTGGGCGGTGGTCGCAGTGCCGATCCGCGACCGCCTCGGTGAGGTCGTGGCCGCCGTCTGTCTCGACGCTCCCCATCACCGCGTCAACCAGAGCCGCTTCGACGAGACGCTCGTGCCCAGCACGATCCGCGCTGGGGCCCACATCTCCGAGCGGCTCGGCTACACGGGCCAGCATCTCCGCGAGCCCCCACCGCGCACCCGCGTCCCCATCGCCGCCGGCGAGGACCAGTAGGCGGGTTCGACATGCGCGACGTCCTGCTGACTGATGCCGATCGCGCGTTTCGTTCTGAGGTCTGTGACTTTTTCGCGCGTGAGCTGCTCCCACGCGCGTCGGCTATCGAGAACGAGGATGATTGGGACGCGGTCAAGCTCGTCGCGCAGGCTCTCGGCGAGGCCGGCTACTTGAGACTCATGTTCCCCGATCGTTATCGGGGACCCCTGGAGCGACCGGGCCTGGTCCACGCGACTCTGCTCTCAGAGGAGGCGGCGTTCGTCAACTATGCATTTGAGAGCACGATCGCGACTGCACTGAGCTGCGCCTACCCGTTGCACCGCTACGCCCGTCCCGAGGTGCGTGAGCGCTTTCTGACGGGCATCCTCGACGGCACAGAGATCGGCGCGATCTGCGTCACCGAGCCCGGCGTCGGCTCGGACACGTCGGGGATGCAGACCCGCATCGAATTCGATCCGGCACGCGAGGAGTGGGTCATCAACGGTTTCAAGCGGTACATCTCCAACGCCTCTGTGGCGGACGTCTACATCGTCTATGGCGTCAGCGATCCCGCGGCTCGGGGCGGCAGAGGGCTGAGCGCGGTCGTTCTGCCTGCCGGGACCCGTGGTCTCAGCTTTCCGCGGCGCTACACGTTGATGGGCCGCCGGGGCTGCGTCGTCGGCGAGGTGGAGCTGCGCGATTGCCGGGTGCCGGCGAGCCATTTGCTCGGCCAGCGTGAGGAGGGCGGGCAGATCCTGCTCAGCATGTTCAACTTCGAGCGGGTGATCCTCGGCGGCTCGGGGCTCGGAGTTGCGCGTAGCGCGTTTGAGATCGCCCGCGACCATGCCCAGACACGCGAGGCGTTTGGCGAGAAGCTCGGCTGCAAGCAACTCGTCTGGAGTCAGATCGCCGATATGAGCTCTCGCATCGATGCCGCCGAGCTGATCACCTACCGTGCGGCTACGTTGTATGACCGCGGCGTGATCGGCAAGGAACTGATGAAGCCCGCCGCCATGGCGAAGCTCGTCGCGAGCGAGACCGCGACCTTCTGTGCTGACGCCGCGGTGCAGATTCTGGGTGGCGATGGCCTGACCAAGGAGTACGGTCGCGCCGAGCAGATCTTTCGTGATGCCCGGGCGTTGCCGATTGTCGGTGGGACCTCCGAGATGAGCCGGTATCTCATCGCCTGCGCCGACTTGCCCGCGCTGAAGCCGAAACTCTGATGCCGCGGGTCGCCCGGTGAACATCCCGACGCTTCTCACGCGGTCCGTGGAACGTTTCCCTCACCGCCCGGCGCTCGTCTATGCCGGACGGCGCTGGAGCTATGCCCAGTGGTACGCGCGGATGGGACACCTGGCCGACGCCCTGTCTGAGCTCGGCGTGCGGCCGAGCGATCGTGTCGCGTTTTACATGCACACGGGCGAGGCGTCGGTTAGCACCTATTTCGCCTGCCAGCGCCTGGGTGCGGTAGCGGTGCCGATCAACTTTCGGCTGTCGTCGGGAGAGGTCGCGTACATCCTGCGGGACTCGGGGGCCCGCGTCCTCGCCTATGACGAGCCGCTCACCGCGAACGTCCTGATTGCGGCCAAGGGCCTGCGGATCGTCCATGACTACATCTCCTGTGCAGAGGATGCCGGCGCTGTGCCGCCCGGGCATCACCACTTTGAGGCGCTGGCGGAACAGACCGAGACGGACGGAACCACGCGGCGACCAGATCCTATGCCCGAGGATCCCTCCGCGCTCGTGTACACCTCTGGCACCACCGGGCGTCCCAAGGGCGTCATGCACAGTCACGGCAACGACGTAGCGATCGCCATGAACTGCGTCATGGAGTACAGCCTGACCTACCGCGACAGGGCGTTGCATGTCGCGCCGCTGTACCACGTCGGTGGCATGCAGGCCTACTTCATCCCGCACCTGATGGTGGGCGCCGCCAACGTGATCATCGGTCCCTATGACGCGCTGGGCGCACTTCAGACGATCGAAGCCGAGCGCGCGACGACCCTGTTCGCGGTGCCGACCCAGATCCAGGAGATGATGTTCCACGAACGCTTCGCCGACTTCGACGTCTCCAGTCTGCGGATGATCACGACGGGTGGTGCAGCGATCGCGGCGGCGACGATGAAGCGGGTTATCAACGAGCTGTGCCCGAACGTCTACAACGGGTATGGGATGACCGAGGCCAGCCTGGCGCTGCTGCTGCATCCCGAGGAGGCACTCACCCACCTCGGCTCGTGCGGCAAGCCGACCCTGATCACCGACTGCCGCATCGTTCCGTACGTGCCTGGCCGCGACGTGACGCCCGGAGCAACCGTGGAGCCCGAGCGGCTCCGGGAGCCGGTCGAGACGACCGAGCCCGAGGAGATCGGTCAGCTGATCGTGCGCGGTCCGCAGACGATGCTGGGTTACTGGAACGACCCGGTCGAGACCGAGAAGAAGATCAAGGACGGCTGGTTGTTCACGGGCGACCTGTTCAGCCGCGATGCCGACGGCTTCTACACGTTTCGCGGCCGAGCCGACGACCTCATCGTCTCGGGTGCCGAGAACATCTATCCCCGCGAGGTCGAGGAGG
>CAXMLR010000183.1:0-9473 GCA_964194275.1 uncultured Solirubrobacterales bacterium | reverse complement strand
AGATGTGTATAAGAGACAGGTATGCGCTGAGCATTCCGGTCGAATATCTGATCGACGGCTGAACGGCCGAGCACGGCGGACGGTGGTAGCGCATGATCGGCGCTCCCGATCTTTTGGCTCGGCCTCGGGCGTTGGTGGTCGCGGCGAAACCGAGCGGGTGAATCAAGTTATTGCGGCCCTCCGTTCTCGCCGGGTGCCGAAGGACGGACCTGCACCCCGTCTGCGGTACCCAGGGAACGTAACCGGCATGAAGGGCGTCGTAGCAGCGCTGGAGACTGCGCGCAAGCACGATTCAAGCGAGTTCGCGATGCTCGCTGACGTCGCGAAGGATCCCGTCCGGGCCTACCCGTTCATAACCGACGACCCTGCCGTTCGCTCGTACGCGCTGCTTGGTTCGTGGTTGCTCCCAGACGAGTCGACCGCGATCGGGCTCGCCTCGGTGACGGAGAGCACTGAGCTTCCGCTCGCTGAGCGACTCTCCATGTCGTTTGAGGTCTGGCGGTCGCCGTCGGAGCAAGAGCTCGCACACCGTCTCGAAGGACTGTTCCCGACAATCCAGCCAAGCGCCCGACTCGGCGACAGGCACCGTGATCCGGCCGAAGCAATGCTCTGGGTTGGTGACAGCGGCCGGGCCGGCGCGTCCGGTGGCGGATGGAAGGTGCAGATCGCCGCGATCGCGGAGGCTCGTGGGCTCACCATGGAATGCGCAGAACGACCCACTGCATTCCAAGCCACCTACGGCGAGATTTCGAGGTTCGCGGGTCGGAAGGTCGCTGTTTGGGCCAGCGCAGCGGGTGCGTTTGCAGATCGAGCGTCGTTGCCCATGAGGTGGCGGGACCGCGCGATCTATCTGCAGATGCCCAGCTTTGGTGAATCAGTGGAGGAGCTACGTCTGCAGCTCGACGAGTCGGTGGCCGAGTCGACGACCGTGGTCGAGACCTGGGATCACTTCTCCGAGCGCGTTCACGAGCTAGAACACTCGGGCTTCGTTCTTACCGGCGCGTGTCGTCAGATGCTGATCGGCAACCCGTACCCGGATCCAAAGCGGATGTGGGGATTTGCCGAGACCCTGTCGCGAGCTGCCCGCGACTGGCACGACCTCGGCGGGGAGGTCGGCAATCGCCTCGCCGACTGGATTGCCGAGAACTACGAGATCGAGGTGGCGTTGCACGACGCGGCGCTCGGCTCGTGGGCTGAATTCACGTTCGAGGGTTGCAACTACTCGCGCGAGCCTCACGTCAAGGTCGACGATGTTAAGAACCCTCGTGAGTGCGGGCGGATCTACTTCGCGGTTGACAGCGACGCCCTGAAGTTCATCGTGGACTACATCGGTCTTCATCCGTGAGTAGACGTCGACGGACCGATCCGATGCGCGCCGCGCGGTTACCGTACGTTGGGCATGAGTACGAGGGCGACTGACAGTCCGAACGGCGGGGCGCTTTTCGAGGCGGCGAACAAGCTGCGTGGGTCGGTCGAGTCGGCCGAGTACAAGCACCTCGTCCTCGGCCTGATCTTCCTGAAGTACATCTCGGACGCGTTCGAGCAGCGGCGTCACCGGCTCAACGCCGAGCTGTTAGATCCAGCCGGCGACGGCTACGTCGAGGATCCCGCAAGCCGGGCGGAGATCCTTGAGGATCGTGACGAGTACGCCGCCGAGAATGTCTTCTGGGTGCCGGACGAGGCGCGCTGGCCAAAGCTGCTGGCCGCGGCGTCACAGCCGGACATCGCGAAGCGGATCGACGAGGCGCTTGCTGCGATCGAACGGGAGAATGCCGGGCTGCGGAATGTCCTGCCGCGCATCTACGCTCGGGCGCCCTTGTCCGCGGAGCTGATGGGCTCGCTGCTTGAGACGATCGCAAAGATCGGCTTCGGCAAGGATCCCGGTGAGGCTCGCGACGTCCTCGGCCGCATCTACGAGTACTTCATCAAGGAGTTCGCGCGATCCGAGGGCCACCGCGGCGGTGAGTTCTTCACCCCGGCTCCGGTCGCGAGGCTGCTCGTCGAGATGCTCGAGCCGTTCGAGGGCCGCGTGTTCGATCCTGCGTGTGGCTCGTGCGGCCTGTTCGTGCAATCAGCGAGGTTCGTCGAGGCCCATGGCGGCCGGCCGGCGCAGATCTCGATCTACGGCCAGGAGCGTAACCAGGCGACCTGGCGGATCGGACGGATGAACCTCGCGATTCACGGCCTGTCCGGCGAGGTGAAGTACACCGAAGGCGGGTCGCTGCTCGACGATGCCTTCCCGACGCTCAAGGCTGACTTCGTCATGGCCAATCCGCCGTTCAACCAGTCGGAGTGGTCGACGCCGGCGATCCTCGACGACGCGCGCTGGGCTCAGGGAACGCCGCCCGTGAGCAACGCGAACTACGCCTGGATCCAGCACTTCCTGTTTCACCTGGCGCCGGAAGGTCGCGCCGGCTTCGTGATGGCGAACGGATCGCTGGCGACGATGACAAGCGGCGAGGGCAAGATCCGCGAGGGACTGATCCGAGCAGACGTGGTCGATTGCGTCGTCGCCCTACCAGCGCAACTTTTCTACACGACCGGCATCCCGGTCTGCCTGTGGTTCCTCGACCGCAACAAGGCGTCGACTGGCGAGCGCGACCGCCGCGGCGAGACGCTGTTCATCGACGCGCGTTCGATGGGGCGCAAGATCAGCCGGACGCAGATTGAGCTGAGCGAGGAGGAGACGGAGCGGATCGCCTCCACTTACCACGTGTGGCGCGGCACGCTCGAGGCGGTCGAGTACGCGAACGAGGCTGGTTTCTGCCATAGCGCGACCTCGACTGAGATCGAGGCGGCCGGCTTCGCCATGTCGCCGGGCCGCTTCGTCGGCGCTCCCGAGTCCGAGGAGGACGAGATCGCGTTCGAGGAGAGGATGGCGACCCTTGCGGATCGGCTCGCGGAGGAGATGGCGGAGAATGAGAGGCTGGCGGGTGAGGTCAAGGCGGGGTTGGCGAGAGTTGGGTATGAGGTTTGACGGCCCGCCATCCGAATGGATGTCCTGGCGTCTCGGCGATCTGGTCGAGATTTTCGACGGACCTCATGCAACACCGAGGAAGACGCATCAGGGCCCGATTTTCCTTGGGATCGCCAGCCTCGTAGACGGCCGACTTGAGCTGTCGGATGTCGCACGGCTGTCGGAAGCGGACTTCGCGAGGTGGACTCGCCGGGTCACGCCTCAGGCCGACGATGTCGTCTTCTCTTACGAGACCCGACTCGGACAAGCTGCCCTCGTGCCTCCGGAGCTACGGTGCTGCCTCGGTCGCAGGATGGGTCTCCTCCGAGTGCGGTCGACGGCCGTACTCCCCCGGTACCTCCTGTACGCCTATCTGGGTCCCCAGTTCCAGCGCGTAATCCGGGACCGAACTATCCATGGAAGTACGGTCGATCGGATACCACTGAAGACAATGGGCAGCTTCCCGATCGTGCTTCCGGCGCTTGACGAGCAGCGGCACATCGTCTCCGTCCTCGGCGCCCTGGACGACAAGATCGACAGCAACCGCCGACTCACCGAACTCGTCGACGAGACCGTGGCGACACTGTTCCGCCAGCGGTTCGTGGATTTCGTTGGCGTGGACGAGTTCGAGAACAGCGAGATCGGGCGGATTCCGCCGGGTTGGCGGACGGGATCGCTGACGGATCTCGCACGATTCGTCAATGGCAAGGCGTTCACGAAGCACGCGAACGGTGGCGGGCGTCCAATCCTTCGCATCCGGGAGCTGAACGATGGCGTTGATCAGGCGACGCCCCACAGCGACTTCGAGGCCGGCGACGATTTCATCGCCCGGTTCGATGACATTCTGTTCGCGTGGTCGGGGTCTCTTGGCGTATATCGCTGGCCGAGCGACGAGTCATTGATCAACCAGCACATCTTCAAAGTGATTCCCGATGGCTGGCCCGCGTGGTTCGTGTTCGCCTGGATCGAAGAACATATGGAGGTCTTCCGGGGCATCGCGCGCGACAAGGCGACCACAATGGGACATATCCAGCGGCGGCATCTCGACGAGGCGAGGCTTCCCTTACCGACGACCGAAGCCATCGCGCAAGCCGATGCAGTCGTCGGGCCGCTGGACCGCCACCGTGCCGCTCTTGTCTCTGAGTCACGAACGCTGACGCTCGTCCGCGACGCCGTGCTCCCCAAGCTCATCTCTGGCCAGATCCGTGTCCCGGACACCGCCGACCCGGCCGAGGTGATCGAGCCGGCGGCTGAGGCGACCGCGGCGTCGTCGTGACCGGATCGGCCGTCAGCGAGGACGCACTCGTCGAGCAGCCGGCGATCGCGTGGCTGTGCGACGACGGGCCTGGACTGACCTGGGCTCACGTCCACGGCGCGGACCTCGCACCTGACGCGCCCGCGCGTGAGCGCAAGCTCTGGTCCGACGCCGTGCTCGTCGACCGGCTGCGAGCTGCGGTGGCGCGCACCAACCCACAGCTTCCGCAAGACGCCGTGCAGCTCGTGATCGACAGGGCCCTCACGAGCACCTCTCCGGTACTGATCGAGGATCACCGCAACTTCCACGAACTGCTGCTCCAGGGCGTCCCGGTCTCCTATCTCGACAAGGACGGCATGGAGCGCCACGACCGCGCCTGGCTCGTGGACTTCGACAAACCGACCAACAACGAGTTCCTCGCCGCCAACCAGCTGACGATCATCGCCGGCGCCAAGAACCGCCGGCCGGACATCCTGCTGTTCGTCAACGGGCTGCCCCTTGGGCAGCTCGAGCTGAAGGCACCGGGGGTGGTGCACTCGGCGCAGGCGGCGGTCAACCAGGTCCGCCACTACACGGAAACGATCCCTGACGTGTACCGCTATGTCGAGATCGTCGGTGTGTCCGACCTGCTGACAGCGCGGGTGGGGACGAGCAGCACGCCCGCAGAGCACTTCGCGGAATGGAAGACGATGGGCGGGGATGAGCGAAGCCGCTCGCAGCTGGAGGTGCTGATCGAGGGCGTGTTCACCCCCGAGCGGTTCCTCGAGCTGATCCGCGACTTCGTGCTGTTCGAGTCAGACGGCGCGAGGACGTGGAAGGTGATGGCGAAGTACCACCAGGTGCATGCTGTGGGTGCAGCGGTCGAGTCGGTCGCCGCCGCGATGGGTGGTGACCGGAGGGGAGGGCTCGTCTGGCACACGCAGGGTGCTGGGAAGAGCTACACGATGGTGTTCTTCGTCAACAAGCTTCGACGGGACCCTCGGTTCGCGAACCCCACCGTGGTGGCGGTGACCGACCGGACCGATCTCGACAACCAGCTCGCGGAGACGTTCTCGCGAACGTCGCTGGCCAGCTCGGTCCGGCAGGCGGACGAAATCACCGGCGGTCCGAGCGGCTTGCACGAGCTGCTCAACGTGCCGGCCGGAGGGATCGTGTTCACCACGATCCAGAAGTTCGCCCCAGCCCACGAGAGCGACGAAATGCCGGTTCTAACCGAGCGTGCGAACGTGATCGTCATCGCCGACGAGGCGCACCGCTCCCAGTACGCAACATTCGCCGAGAACATCACGCTCGCGCTGCCGAATGCGACCCGCATCGGCTTCACGGGCACGCCGGTCGAGAGCGCGGACCGTTCGACGCGGCTGGTGTTCGGCGACTACATCTCGATCTATCGGATGCGCCAGGCACAGCAAGACCACGCGACGGTGCCGATCTATTACGAGTCGCGCCAGATCCCGCTGGAGATCGCTGACCCAGAGCTGCTCTCCGAGGTCGAGGAGGTGCTCGAAAGCGAGGAGCAGGAGGCGGCTTCGAAGCTGGTAACGGCGTGGGCGAAGCTCGAGAAGGTAGTCGGCGCGCCTGACCGGCTGGGAAAGCTGGCGGACGACATCCAGGCGCACTTCACCGTCCGGTGTGAGGCGCTGGCGGGGAAGGCGATGGTGGTCGCGTACTCGCGCCGGATCGCCGCCGAGCTCGCGGAGCTACTGCGGGAGCGACTCGGGTCCGAGGCGGTCGAGTGCGTGATCTCAGCGCAGGCGACCGATCCGCAGGAGGTCTCGCGCTGGCGGCGTTCGAAGGCCGAGCTTCAGCAGGTGGCGAAGGACTTCAAGGATCCGGAGCACGCGCTGCGGATGGTCGTGGTCAAGGACATGTGGCTTACGGGCTTCGACGCGCCGGTGCTGCACACGCTGTACATCGACAAGCCGATGCGCGACCACGGTCTGCTTCAGGCGATTGCACGCGTCAACCGCGTGTTCAAGGACAAGCCCGGCGGCCTGGTGGTCGACTACATCGGGATCGGCGAGGACCTCCGGGCGTCGCTGCGCGCCTATGACGACGCCGACCTCGACGACCCCGTGATCCCGGCGTGGAAGGCCGTCGCGGGTCTCGGCGAGAAGTATGAGGTGATCTGCGCGCTGCTGCATCCGGCCGGCTACCGGCAGGGCGAGCTGTCGCTCGTCACGGACCCGAACCGGCTGTTCCTTGACTGCTACAACCACGTGCTCGGCGATGAAGAGCGGGTGCGCGAGTTCCTGGACACGCAGATCGCGCTCGCGAGCTGGTACGCATTGGCGCGCACCCAGCCGGCGGTGATCGAGCTTCGCGAGGAGATCGGCTTTTTCAACAAGCTCGCTGCCGAGGTGCGCAAGATCGCCACGCCAGACGCCCAGGCGAGCCCGGCTGCCGAGCAGGCTGTGCGCCAGTTCATGTCCGAGGGATTAGCGGCCGGCGAGATCGTCGACGTACTCGCGGTTGCGGACCAGGACCGTCCAGAGATCTCGGTCCTGTCGGACGAGTTCCTTGACTCGATCGCGACCAGAACCGAGCATCCGAACGTGCAGATTCGGCTCCTTGAAAAGCTTCTGAAGGGAGAGGTGCGCAGCCGCTCGCGCACGAACCGGACGCAGGCGAAGCTGTTCACCGAGCAGATCGAGGCGGTGCTGCGGCGGTATGAGCTGCGCCAGATCTCAAGCGCGGAGGTTGTGGAGCGGCTCGTCGAGATCGCCAAAAGCCTCCGCGACGCCCGCCGGCGACACGAGCAGCTTGGGCTCAGTGTCGAGGAGGCAGCGTTCTACGATGCGCTTGCGGGCGGCAGCGGTGATGGCGGCGCAGATCCGCAACTCGCGGCGGTCGCAACCGAGCTGGTCAAGAGCATCCGCGCGGACCTCACGGTCGACTGGGCGGACCGCGAATCGACGGAGGCGAAGATCCGCACGAAGATCAAGCGGCTGCTGCGAAAGCACGGCTACAAATCGCCTGTAACGGCGAGCGGGGGTGGTGCCGACGCAGTGACCCATTACACCCAGCTTGTGCTCGACCAGGCGAAGGAGCTGTACCGGTACTGGCCGGAGGTCGGGGACCGGCTGTTCGGCTGAGTGCCGGCCGACGCGGTTCGGCCATGCGACAAGACGCGATCGGGGCATATGCCCACGGTCACCGACTGACGACTCGGGTGATGAGATGAGCCCCGGGGCGATTCTGGGTGTCGACGGCGCTCCGCCAGCGGCGCATGGAGGGATCGCCCGCGGCACATGGTTGCGAACGGCTATCCTCCGCAGAGCAGCATGTTCGCTTGACATGGTAGTATCATGTGGGCAGAACGACATGGGACGGAGTTGGCATGGCTTCCAATGACATAGCGGACGGGAACGTAAGAGGGCTCTTGGCCTTCATGGACTTCATGATCGAGAAGGGTTATGGCAGCGCCGCGGCCATCGATCCCTGGAAGTCCGCGGCCAAGCAGGTCTTCGAAAGGATCGAGGGGGAAGGATTCGAGAACGCCGACGTGCGTTCCGTCGACGTCGATGAGTACATCGGTCGATTCGAGAACCGGTCGCACGGCAAGTACTCGGCGAACAGCCTACGTGCATACAGAGGGCGCTTCCGGAGGGCTGTGGAGTCATACCGGTCCTACCTTGCTGATCCCAACTGGAGACCTTCGTTTCAGGCGTCTTCTCGTACTGCTCAGGTCAACGGGGCGGCGGAGAAGCCGATGCGGACACGGTCGCGGGCTACAAAGGCGCAGCCTGGCCAAACCCAGGGGTCAGGCGCCGCGAGTTCGCTCATTGCGTATCCGTTCCCGTTGCAGTCAGGCCAGATCGCGCAGCTCCATCTGCCGACCCAGCTCGGGCACGGGGATGCGGAACGCCTGATTCAGTTCGTGCGTGCGCTCGTCTTCGATCAGCCGCGTCAGCTTCGAGCTGGTGAATCGGATACCGCGGAGTGATCGATGAAGGTTGGCGCCTACATCGACGGTTTCAACCTGTACTACGGCGGGCGAGACCTCTGCGGGCGGAGCCAGGCAGGCTGGCGGTGGCTCGACGTTCGAGCGCTCGTCACCGGAATCCTCGGGAGCCGGCGCGACTGGCAGAACGCCACTGTCGAGCGGATCGTGTACTGCACGGCGCGCATCGACGCCAAGACGAATCCGACCGGGCACCGTGAGCAAGACGTGTATCTCAAGGCCTTGCGGGCAGCAAACGCCGTCGACGTCATCGAGTTCGGCCACTACGTCGCTCGGGTGAAGCGCGCGCCGTTGGCGACCCCCGATCGTCGGGGCCGTCCTGTGCTGACCACGGCCGATTGGCCGGTCAAGGTTCAGTCGTCGACCGGAGTTCCGGTGCCCGATGCGCGGTTCATGGTTTCTTACGCCTACCGCGAAGAGAAGGGCTCGGACGTCAATGTAGCTTCGCATCTTCTCCTGGACACGTTGCTCGGTGCCGTCGACGCCGCGATCGTCATCTCGAACGACAGTGACCTTCGGCTTCCGATCCAGCACACGAGGACGCGTGTTCCCTTAGGGTTGGTCAATCCCTCGCCGACTCTGCTCGCTGGGGCGCTTCGCGGCCAGCGATCCGACGGGGTGGGGCAGCACTGGTGGTTCCAGCTTGCCGCAAACGATTTCCGTAGCAATCAGTTGTCCGACCCCGCCGGGCGGTACACCAAGCCCGCCGCCTGGTAATCGGCCTGTGAACCGTCTAGAATCGAGATCTAGACCACCCGGCCCCTCGTTGGGCCGGGTTTCTTTTTTGTCTCGTGCCTGACCGGCCGCCACGGACTCAGTTGAACGTCGCCGCTTGGGCGGACGAGCTCGCGACCGAGCGCGCTCGCCTGGATCAGGCCAACGAGCAGCGCGTGGCCCGACGCGGCTATCTCGTCTTCGCCACCGATCCTGAGCGCGCTCCGGACGAACCCGGCTATCGCGAGGTGTTCGCGACCGAGGCCACCACGCCGGCGGAGGCGACCGCCAAGGTTCGACCGCTCGCGGAAGGACGGCGTCTCCGCACGTTCCTCGCTACTGGGACGTACAAGCACGAGCTGGCCGACGCGCGCTGGGTTAGGTAAGACGCCGGGCGGCGATCTGAGCAACGCAGGGACCGCCTCAGCGCTCCCATTGAAGTGTGGATTGCACCGTGGATCGGGGATCCACCCCGTCCGCCCACCCCGCCTGGGTTTGAGGTCGCGCCCGGCCGCTGACCCCGCCCCCACATCGTGTGTGACCGGGGTCAGCGGCCGGGCGGGTTAAGTTCCAGTCGGGGCGGG
>CAXMLR010000182.1:0-4119 GCA_964194275.1 uncultured Solirubrobacterales bacterium | reverse complement strand
GAAGCGGTGACGGACCGGTTCGGCTCGGAGGTCGCCCCCGACGGGGTCGTTGACCGCGCCGCCGTGGCTCGGGCGGCGTTCGCCACCACCGAGGACCGTCACTGGCTCGAGGCACTGCTGTGGCCACGCGTAGGGGCGCGGATGGTGCAGTGGCGCCAGGAGCTCGAGGCACGGACCCCGCCGCCGCGGGCGATCGTCGTCGAGGTTCCGCTGCTGTTCGAGTCCGGCATGGACGGTGCCTTCGACGCGACCATCGCCGTGAGCGCACCCGAGGAGCTGCGTGCCGAACGAGCGGCCTCGCGCGGCCAGGAGGCCGTCGGCGAGCGTACCTCACGCCAGCTCACCCAGCGTGACAAAGCGGAGCGGGCGACCTATGCCGTCGAGAACGATCGGGGGATCGAAGAACTGGAGTTCAAGCTGTCGGCCATTCTTGACATGCTGCAACCGTGAGTCCGCCAACGGCTACCGTGGCCAGTCGCAGAGACGCCGCCCGGCGGGCCGCACAGCGCCGCACGGCCGTGCGCAGGCGCCGCGGGATGCTGGCCGCCTCGGCCGTGTTGATCGGCGTGATGGCGGTCGTGCTGGTGACGCCTCTGTTTCATAAGGCGGTGACGGATCTGACGCTCCCGCTGACCCACGACGACATCATCCGCCAGCAGGCTCGCGCCAAGCATCTGCCCCCGGAGTTGATCGCCGCCGTGATCTATGCGGAGACGAAGTTCGATCCGCGTACTTCGCCCGCTGGAGCCGAAGGGCTGATGCAGATCCTCCCGCAAACGGCGGAGTTCCTGGCTCGGCGCTCCGGCGCCACGAACTTCACCACCGCCGACCTGGCCACGCCGCAGGTGAACATTGCCTACGGCAGCTACTACCTGCGATATCTGATCGACCACTACGGCGGCAACACCGTGCTCGGGCTCGCCGCGTACAACGGCGGGGAGGCGAACGTCAACCACTGGCTGGCTGAGGCCCGTGCCGATCACGGCCGCTTCTTCATCGCCGACATTTCGTTCCCCGAGACGAGGGCATACGTGCGAAGAGTCCTGCAGGCCGAGAAGGACTACCGCAGCTCCTACGCATCGCGGCTGGGTTACTGAACCCCGGCTCGCCAGAGATGCGACCAACGCGTTCCTCCCGGGGGAGGCGAGGTTGTCGCCGCCCGCGAACAAGGAACCAACCTCCCGGGCCGGGGACCGTCTTGGTTCGGTGTTCGGCCTGAGCCCGAACTTAGAACCACGATCCGTCTCGCAGTCTCGGTTTGGGTTCGTTCTTCGGGCCCGGTGCAAACCAGAGCCGCGAGCTCTGAACCTCCCGAGCGATCCACACGGGGTCTCCACAGCGGCTCAATACATCCGCCGGGACCGGCCGGCACCCTCCGCGGCGGCGATCACATCAGCTAAGGCCACGGCCTCGTCGTCGTGCAGGTTCGAGGTCGTGATCCTGAGCCCCGGCGGGGTCTCGACGCGGAAGCGCTCGCCCGCCAGGACGATCCACCCGGCCTCGTACAGGGCCCGGATCACCGGAGCCTCCTCGCGTACCGGGACCCAGACGTTCAGACCCGAGCGCCCGTGTCCGGTCAGGCCGTGTTTCGCCAGCGCCTCGACCAGGGCCCGGCGCCGAGCCGTGTAGACGTCGCGTGCCCGGGTCGTCGTGGTGGGGAAGCCAGGGTCCTTCAGCAGCTCGACCACGGTGGCCTGGAGGATGTGGCTCACCCAGCGCGGGCCGAGCGTCTGACGGCCCCCGATCCGGGCCACCGTCAGCTGATCGCCGGCCATCAGCGCCAGCCGCAGGTCGGGATGCAGAAACTTGGACACCGATCGGACCACCGCCCACCGCCGGCGGCCCGGCGAGGTCAGGGTGGTGCACGGAACCCCGGAGATGGCACCGGTGTGATCGTCTTCGACGAGCAGGAGGTCGGGGTGAGGCTCGAGCTCTCGGCGCAGCGCCATCGCCCGCTGAGAGTCCATCGCCGCGCCGTAGGGGTTCTGGGCCCGCGGCACGATCACCAGGGCCTGGGGGCCTTGGGCCAGAGCGGCCCGCAACCGCTCCGGGAGCAGCCCGTACTCGTCGATTTCCACCGGGACCGCAAGCAGCCCAAGTGCCAGCAGCAGGTCTCGGATCGAGGTGTAGGCCGGATCCTCGATAATCACACGATCGCCGGGGCGCAGATGGGCCTGGAGCACACGTTCAAGGCCGTCGAACGCACCGGAGACCACGGCCAGCGCGTCGGCCGGGATGCCGTCAGCCTGAAACCCGGCCGCCGCCAGTTCGAGCAGCTCAGGGTCGTTGTCGTCCAACCCGGCCAGTCTCACCGTGCGCTCGATGTCGACCCGGCGCAGCGCCGCCCCGAGGTCGGGCAGCAGTGCGGGATCGGGCAGGCCGATCGCCAGATCGCGCAGGCCCGAAGATGGCTGTTCGGCGTAGTCCGGCGCCCGCGCCGCATCGAGTGCCCGCAGCGGTGGACGCGGGGCGACCCGGGTGCCGCGCCGACCCTCGGCCACGGTCAGTCCTCGGTGACGGAGAATGCGATAGGCGGCGTTGACCGTCGCCGGGCTCGTCTTGAGCGCGCCGGCCAGCGCGCGCACCGTGGGGAGCGGATCGCCGCTGTCTAGCAGGCCCTCGCGGATCGCGGCTTCGGCGCTTCCGGCGATCGCCCTCGCAGTCGAGCCGCGGATTTGATATTGTTCTAGATCAAGCATGAATTTGTACTATAACAAACCTGAGACGAGTTGATGGCCACCACCAAAGCGCGCCCGGTTTCCGCGCGGATCAAGGTCCGGCGCCGGGCCGGACGGGCACAGTACGCCCGCCGGCAGATCGACCAGATCCTCGACGCGGGCCTGGTCGGCCACGTCGCGTTCGTCGCCGAGGATCAGCCGTACGCGATTCCGATGCTGTACGCCCGCCTAGAGGATCAGCTCTATCTCCACGGGTCTCCGCTCAGCCGGTTGCTGAAGCGCACCGTGGCCGGCACCGAGCTGTGCTTCACCGTCACGTTGCTCGACGGGCTGGTCCTGGCTCGTTCGGCTTTTCACCACTCGCTCAACTACCGCTCGGTAGTGGTCTTGGGGGCCGCCCGGGCTGTGCGCGACCCCGCCGAGAAGTTGGCCTCACTCTGTGCGCTGGTCGACCACGTCATGCCCGGCCGCTCGGCCGATGCTCGGGGTCCCGACGCACAAGAGCTGAAGGCCACCGAGGTGGTCGCGCTGCGGCTGGAGGAGGCCTCGGCCAAGGTCCGGACCGGACCGCCGGTCGACGCCCCCGAGGATTACGCCCTGTCGGTCTGGGCCGGAGAGATCCCGCTCCGGCTCGCCGCGGGCGAGCCGCGGCCGGATGCGCGCTGCACCGCGCCGCTGCCGGACTACCTTCGCCGAGAGCATCGTCGTGATGCTTGACCCCCGGCTGCAGCGGATGCTGGCGCACTCACGCGCCGAGGAGCTCCGCGGCGCCGCGGCCGCTCGGCCGCGCCCACCGCTGCCCGCGCCAACCAGCTCGATCGGCCTGGCCATCACCCTGCGCTTCGGCTTCCCCGACGATGCCGAGGCGATCGCGCGGTTGTCGACGCTCGACGGCTCCGAGCTGCCACGCCAGCCGATCTTGCTCGCCGAGGTGGCGGGTGAGCTTCGTGCAGCGCTCTCGCTGGCGGACGGCCGGACCGTCGGGCATCCGTTCTACGCGACCGCGATGCTCGTGGATCTGTTGCGCACGCGGGCCGAGCAGCTGCAGCGCGTGGACGCCTCCGGCGGCCAGGCGCGGTCCCGGTGGTGGGACAGGCTCAGGCTTCTGGCCTGGCGCTGACCCGCGCCGTCCCGGGCGGCCGCTACGCTCGAAGGTCCTGAAATGCCGAAGTTCGAGTTAGACGCCGCCTACAGTCCAGCCGCCGATCAGCCGGCCGCGATCGGCTCGCTGGCCGAAGGGATCAACGACGGCGAGCGATATCTGACGCTGCTGGGCGCCACCGGCACGGGCAAGACGATGACCATGGCTGCGACGATTGAAGCCGTCCAGAAGCCGGCGCTGATCATCGCCCACAACAAGACCCTCGCCGCCCAGTTGTGCAACGAGTTCCGGAGCTACTTCCCTCGTAACGCGGTGGAGTACTTCGTCTCCTACTACGAC
>CAXMLR010000181.1:0-2478 GCA_964194275.1 uncultured Solirubrobacterales bacterium | reverse complement strand
TCGGGGGTTCGAGTCCCTCCTCCGGCATTAGATCGTTTGCGGGACGGTCCCGTGGTTGGTTGGGATTTGGCGGATTTCGTCGCGCGGCTACCAACCGCTATGAACCGCCAGAAACCGCCCGCTGACTGACAAAACAGTCCAACGAACAGTTCCAACGTGAGGGGCTACGGGCGGCGGGTTCCCGAGCGCGCGGACCTGGGATCGCGCGAGCAGGTCTCACCTCTGTCACGCGCAAAAAAAGGGAAGGTCCCGGCGACGCGGCGATGCGCGAGTCGCCGGCAAGGAGGTAGGACGGGACGTTGGCAACTGCCCTACTGTGCGGCGGGCTCTACCGCTCGGCGAGGCCGGCTTGCAATGATCTGACCAGGTGCTGGTAGGCGGCGTTGACGTCGACGGCGTCGGGAACGAGTAGCCATTCGAGCGCGATGCCGCGCAGCGCGCCGATCGTGAACGTCGCGACTGCGTTGTGGTCGAGCGTAGGATCGATCTGGCCACTGGCGAGAGCTTGCTCCCACCAGGGCTTGGTTCGGGCGAGCCAGCGTCGGTGGAGCTCAGCGAACGCGTCGAGTCCGAGGGTTGGGCTGAGCGCTTCGGCTTGCAGGCGGAACAGAAGCCGCGCGCGCTCGGGCTGCTCGGTCAGGAACCGGCGGTGCGCTTGCACGAGCACCGCGAGGGCTTCGAGCGGGTCGCCGGTGGGTTCGGTCGGGAACATCTGCTGCTCAAGCTCAGAGACCAGTTGATTGATCACCGCGTGCAGCAGGTTCGCCTTGGACGCGAAGTGGAAGTTGACGAGTCCGCGGCTGACTCCTGCCTCCTCGCCGATCGCCGCGACCGAGCTCGCGCTGTAGCCGTGCTGGGCGAACAGCCGAGCCGCCGCTTCGATCAGCCGCCGGCGGGTCGCAGCCGCCTGCTCGGTGCGCTTGTTCGGAGGCTCGAGGACCTGGCTGTCGATGGGCACGAGGAGAAGTCTATCATTTGGTTTGCTGAACGCTTGACAAGCGAAGTAGGCTTGCGTCGTGGAATTCGGACGGCGGTTGTCGGTTGCCTTGGCGGGTTGTCTCGCCGCGGTTGTGATCGCTCCAGCGACCGCGGCCACCAAGGTGAACGCGTGGGTTCCAGAGCGGCCGGTGTACGGGGTCAGCGAGGAGAAGAACGTGCCCGTCGCGATGGCGGACGGGACGGTGTTGCGCGCGAATGTGTACCGGCCGTCGGATCCGCGCACTGGTCGGCCGGCGCCGGGGTCGTTTCCGGTCGTGATGGTGCAGACCCCGTATGGCTCGGCGCTCGGTGCGCTCAGCGGCCAGCAGGGCGGCGTCGAGGCCGGCAGCGAGACGGGCGCCGTGCCATATCTGATCGAGCGCGGCTACATCGACGTGGTCGCCGAGGTGCGCGGCACCGGGAACTCAGGCGGGAGGTTCGCCCTGCTCGACCCGATCCAGGGCCAGGACGGCGCGGCGCTGGTGAGGTGGGCGGCGCGGCTCCCGCGCTCGAACGGCCGGGTCGGTCTGTACGGCCCGGCCTACATGGGCCTCGACCAGCTGATGACCGCAGCGGTGATTGGACCGCGGTCGCCGCTCAAAGCGCTGTTCCCAATCGTCGCGGGCAACGACACCTACCGCGACATCGTGTTCGACGGCGGGCTGATGGACGCCGAGTTCGACCTCGCCGTCATCTCGAGCATCTTCGGACCGCTCGAGGAGATCAACCCGGTGGTGGAGTCGGGCAGCCTCGCGGACCTGCTGAAGGTCGAACTCCAGCACCTGCCGGGGCTGGCAAGCTACAACGTCAGTCAGATCCTGAGCATCGGCCTCGGCGGTGAGCAGGCGTACGACGAGTCCTACTGGCAGGCACGGGCGCCGCGAAACATGCTCGCGCGGATCGTCGCCAACGGGGTCCCGGCGTACATGGTCGGCGGCTGGTCCGATGTCTACCAGCGCGGAGGGGTGCTGAACTACTCCGGGCTGCAGAATGCCTGGGCGCACCGCCCGGTGAGCGTGCCGATGCTGCCGAGCCAGCCGGTCACGGGCCGTTACCAGCTGCTGTACGGACCGTGGTACCACCTCGACGCCGGCACCGGATATGACATCTACGCGCTCGAGCTGCGTTGGTTTGACCGCTGGCTGAAGAGCGAGCGCACTGGCATCGATCACACGCGAACACCACTTCACCTCGACGAGCTCGAGGCCAACAGGTGGGTCAACGCCAGTCACTGGCCGCTGCCCGCGGCCAAGCCGACGACGCTGTACCTCGGTGCGGCGGCGAGACTCACAGCCGCGAGGCCGGCGACGGGGGGCGCGTCAGACGGCACGTTCTTCAGTGCTGTCAGCAACCCGTGCGGCCGTTCGCTCGAGCAGTGGGCTGCCGGGCTCGGAGCGCTCGCGCTCCAGACGGGCCATCTCCCGCCCGACCCGTGCACGACCGACGACCGCCTGTTCGAATCGAGCCCAGGCGCCCTCACCTACACGACGGCGCCGTTCC